>CATPAO010000189.1 GCA_955652025.1 Casimicrobiaceae bacterium | reverse complement strand
TGTCCGCCATGCAGCAGTGCAGGGCTCCACCGCTCATCCGTGTGTTGCAGCGGTAGATCTCATCGCGACCGGCCTCGAGAATGATGGCGCGCAAACCCAGTTGCCTGGCGCGGTTGCTGGCAACAAGGCCCGCCATACCCCCGCCGATGCAGATCAGGTCCCAGTGCTGCGACGCGACGTCCTTCAGCGTCGGCCGCGCCGGGCCTTCCCCGCTGGTCGCGGCCGGCCCCACCAAATGCGCTGCGGGTGTCATTTGGGAAGCAGGATGTCGGAGATCACTTCGGCGAACTCCACGTAGCTTCGCATCACGACGAAGGCGCGCGGCGCGACGATCACCGAAGCCACGAGCCATGGCCAGCCAAAGCCGGCGAACGTCGCGGCGGCGCCCGCGACGACGATGAGCGCGGTGATCACGGTCACGGTCGGCCGCCCGGCGCGAACGATGAGATCGATCGTCGGGTATTTGGGATGAAACGTTCCGTCCATGTCGGCTTTGATGGTGGCCCCCAGTCGTACGTTCGCGTCGCGGGCTAACCCATGCGCAGCAAACGCATGGCGTTGCCACCGAGAATTTTCGGCAGCACACCCTCGCGCCAGCCCCAGCCCGAGTAGGCGTCGATCATCTGCCGGAACGGCTTGGCGGGATAGTTGGTGCCGAACAGCGTGCGATCCTGGATGAAGTTGTTCGCGGCCACCGCGTATTCCGATGCGCCGGGCATTTGCGGAATGAGATAGGTATCGGTCGACATCCAGACATTCGTGCACACGAACGCGACGCCGATCATTTCCATGACCCACGGATAGCCGGCATGGGCGACGTGGATGTCCAGGCGCGGGAAATCGAGCGCGACCTGGTAGACCTGCCGCGGATCGGAATCCTCGTACGGCCGCTTGGTGAGGCGCTGGAGCAGCGCGCTGATCGATACGTTGACTGGGATGTCGCGCCGCACACACTCTTCGTAGATCGGATACAGGCGCCTGTCGTCGGCACGCCGGATATCCTCGGTTAGCGAGATCGACGGCTCGATCGACACGCCCTTGAATCCGCGAACATTCATCCAGCGGTCGATCTGGGCAAGCCACGAATCGGCGTCACCGCGCAGGTCGATTCCGGCGAAAGCAACGAACCGCCCAGGATACCGGGCGATGAACGCGGCGATCTCGTCGTTGGAGATGACGCCAAATGGCTCAGCGGAGTGGCGGCCGGGTATGACGCCAAAACGGACATCCGCGTCGTCCATCTCCTTCACGAGCAGGTCGGCCGAGGCTTTGCGAACGCTCTCGGGCCGTGGAAAGTCCGCGTGTTGCGTCTGCCGCACACCCTCCTTCTCCCGATACAGTACCGAGGTCAGCAGGCTCGGCAGCGGCGGACGCAGCCGCATGTCGACGACGCTCAGCGATGCCATGAACAAGACCTGTGGCGATTCGGACAGCGTTTCATAGGGAGTTCAATCGGTTTGAATGCCGGTTTCCTTCACTACGCGCGCCCATTTCTGCGTCTCGTCGCGGAAGAACCGGCCGAAGGATTCGGAATCGAGGTACCCGGGTTCGGCGCCCAGCTCGACCATCCGGCGGTGCACGGAGGGATCGGCGAGCGCTGCGGCGATTTCCTTGCCGAGCCGCGCGACGATGGCAGGCGGCGTTTTCGCCGGCGCGAAGACGCCGTTCCACGAACTTACTTCGAAGTTCGGCAGGCCGGCTTCTGCAGTCGTCGGTACGTCAGGCAGCGCGAGCGAGCGCCGCGGGCTGGCCACCGCCAGTGCCTTCAGCTTGCCCGCCTTTACGAGCGGAAGCGCGACCGGCAGCACGTCGATCGTCATCTGGATGTCGCCGGCCAGCAGCGCGGTCAGCTCGGGCGCGCTGCCCTTGTACGGAATATGGACCATGTCGATCCCCGCGCGGCGCTTGAAGAGCTCCGCCGCCATCTGCACGATTGTGCCGTTGCCAGCCGACCCATAGTCGAGCGGCTGGCGTGCCGCGGCCGCATAGCGGATGAATTCCTGCAGGGTGTTGACAGGCAGCCGTTCGTTGACGAGGACGGCCATCTGCGTGGTGGCCACCTGCGCGACCGGCACGAGGTCGCTCTGCGCATCGAACGGGAGGTTCGGGTACAGGCTGGGTCCTATCGCGAGTAGCGATGAATGCATCAACACCGTGTAACCATCCGGCGCGGCCCTGGTGACAAATGCGGCCGCGATGTTCCCGCCCGCCCCTGGCCGTGCCTCGACGACGATGGGTTGTCCGAGCGCGGCTTCGAGCTTGGACGCGAGCAAACGCGCGAAGAGATCGGGTGCGCCACCGCTGGCGATCACGACGATCGTGATGGGCCGCTGCGGATAAGTCGCCTGCGCCGCCACCGGCGCGACGGCCACCGCGAGGTACAGCAGAAAGGCAACCGCGATGCGCGCGAGCAGGCAACCTACGCGGTGTTCTGGAGTCATGTAGGAAATCGGTCGTGCGCGAGGCGCATGCGTGCGGCACGTTGTCCCGTCGGGTGCAAGCGTGCGCGTCGCGCGCGTGCTTGCCCGTTCCACCGTCGCCACTGTAGGCGCCGCGTCCCCCAGTTGTCGATGTCGGATGAGCCATTTACTATATGCACAATATGCATGCCACCGATATCGACCTCAATTTGCTCCATGTTTTCTATGCGGTCTTCGAAACGAAGAACGTTAGCCTCGCGGCTGATCGCTTGCAGTTGTCGCAATCGGCGGCGAGCCACGCGATCTCCCGCCTGCGCAAGCAACTTGGCGATCCGCTGTTTGTCCGCACGGCGGACG
>CATPAO010000188.1 GCA_955652025.1 Casimicrobiaceae bacterium | reverse complement strand
TCTCGGCGTCGATGAATACGGAGGTGACGATGCCCGCGCCGGTGAGCGTCGCTACCACCGCTTGCAGCTTGTCCACCTGCGCGGCGACGTCGAGACCACCCTCGGTCGTGATCTCGTGGCGACCCTCCGGTACGAGCATCGCCATTTCCGGCTTCAACTGGCATGCGATCGCCAACATTTCGGGCGTCGCCGCCATCTCGAGGTTGAGCTTGATATGAACGAGCTCGCGGAGCCGCCGCACATCGTCGTCCTGGATGTGCCGCCGGTCCTCGCGCAAATGCACGGTGATGCCATCGGCACCGCCCAGGTGCGCTTCGACGGCCGCCCATACGGGGTCGGGCTCGTACGTCTGTCGCGCCTCGCGGAGCGTCGCGACGTGGTCGATGTTGACGCCGAGCTCGATCATCTTGGATTCCGTTGCGTCATTTCTCCCTGCCTCCCGTCGGGCCGCCCCAAGGGAGGCTTGCTCCCCCTGCGGGGGCAGCGAACGAAAGTGAGCGTGGGGGTCGTCATCTAGCCTTCCTCGTCCAACGCCTGCAGGTCTTGCACGACGCGACGACTGAAAATGTGGCGCTCCTCGAGATAGTGATCGAGCACCGTGCGCATCAATCGTTTCGCCTCCGCGGCCGTTTGCGCGTCGGGGTAGCGTTCGGACGCCAGCGCGAGCAGCGTTTCGCCGCGTACCACCGGCCAGCGGGCGTCGGGCTCGGCCGCGTGGCGGCGGGGGCCGCGATCGAAGGCGTAATGGTACCGTCGCGCGGGATCGATCGGGTGGCCGGTGTCCTGCTCGTGCGTGAGCGGCATCGCGTAGCCGAGCTCCGCCAGGAGCTTCAACTCGAAGCGGCGCAGGATCGCCGCCTGCTCGCTCGCGATCGATTGCGCGGTCAGCGCCGTGAGCGCGTTCTCGTAGTCGGTCCACAGCGCCGGATGCGGGTCCTCACGCGGGACGAGCTTCAACAACAGTTCGTTCAGGTAAAACCCGCACAGCAGCGCGGAGCCCCCGGGCAACGGCATGCCGCCGCGCCATTCCGCGCGGATCAGCGTTTTCAGCTCGGCCGCGCCCGCCCATGACAGCAAGAGCGGCTGAAACGCGTTGAGCAGCCCGCGCAGCTCCGAGCGCGGCCGCTTCGCCCCGCGCGCCACCATCGCAACGCGACCGAACGGCGCGACGAACGCCTCGACGATCAGGCTCGTCTCACGATACGGATACGTGTGCAGCACGTACGCCGGCTGATCGTCGTGGCGGTCCTTGAGTTGTCTCATGGCCCTAGCGGATCAAATCAGTAGCCGAAGCGCGTCAGCGCCGCCTCGTCGTCGGCCCAGCCGCGCTTCACCTTCACCCACACGTCGAGGTAGACGGTGCCGCCGAAGAGCCGCGCCATGTCGGCACGCGCCTGCGACGCGATCGCCTTCATCCGCTCGCCCTTCGCACCGAGCAGGATCGCGCGCTGGCTCGCTTTGGCGACGAAAACGGTGGCGTGTATGCGCCGCAGCGCGCCCACCTGCTCGAATTGCTCGATCGTCACGGTCGTCGCATACGGCACCTCGTCGCCGAGCAGCCGAAAGATCTTTTCCCGCACGAATTCGGCCGCGAGAAAACGTTCGTCACGATCGGTCAAGTCGGTCGCGGGATAGAGCGGCGGCGACGCGGGCAGCGCCCTCGCGATCTCGCTCTTGAGCTCGGTCATTTGCGTCCCGCGCTCGGCGGAAATCGGGACGATCGCCGCGAAATCGCGCAACGCCGCGATCTCCGCCAGGCGCGGCAACAGCGCCGCCTTGTCGCGCACCAGGTCCACCTTGTTGACCGCCACGACGACCGCCACGTTAGCGGGCAAGAGCGCCGCGACGGCGCGATCGGCGGACGTCAAGCGTGCGGCGTCGACAACCCACACGACAACGTCGATGCCCTCGATCGTATTGCGAACAGTGCGGTTGAGCCGGTCGTTGAGCGGCGAGCGATGCTGCGTCTGGAAGCCCGGCGTGTCGACGAATGCGAATTGGCGGCCCGGCTCCGTCAGCAAGCCCAGGATTCGATAACGCGTGGTCTGCGGCTTTTTCGACGTGATGCTGATCTTTTCGCCGACCAGCGCATTGACGAGCGTCGATTTGCCGACCGAGGGTCGACCCACGACGGCGACATGGCCGCAACGATGGAGTTCCGCGCGCGCCTCAGCCATGCTTGTCGACGGCCAACACCAATACATACGCCGCCGCGGCCGCCTCCTGTTCCGCTGCCCGCCGGCTCGCGCCGCTGCCGCGCGCAGCGATCGAAAGCGCGGCAATCCGGCAATCGACCTCGAACTGTTGCAAGTGCGCCTCGCCGGACGTCGCCGCGACCGTGTATTCCGGCACCGGCAACCGCCGCGCCTGCAGCCACTCCTGCAGCCGCGTCTTCGGATCCTTGCCGAGCGTTGCGGGATCAGCGCCGCGCAGAAGATCCGCGTAGATGCCGTCGATCACCGTGCGCGCGGCATCGAATCCGCCGTCCAGGAAGACCGCGCCGAACACCGCTTCGAGCGCATCGGCGACGATGGACGTGCGGTCGGCGCCGCCGCTTTTCTGCTCGCCTTCGCCGAGACGAATCGCAGCACCCAGGTCGAGCTGCCGTGCGAGTCGAGCGAGGGTGTCGCGGTTGACGAGGCTTGCGCGCGCGCGCGAAAGTTCGCCTTCGGGCGTTTGCGGGAAGCGCTCGTACAGGG
>CATPAO010000187.1 GCA_955652025.1 Casimicrobiaceae bacterium | reverse complement strand
TAGTGCGGCAAGTCAAGGCCGGACCAGTGCGGCGGCGGACGTGAACTCAAATAGCATGCCTTTTTGATCAGCAATTTGACTCAGATTCTTACATGAGGCAACGAAACACATTTCACTCAGGTTTTTAGGTGAGGCAACAGGTGCCCCTTTTCCAGACAGGCTCGCACCCGGTGAAGGCCGGCACGCGTCAGTCGCACAGCAATGCGGATCGCCGAGCCGGGTCCTGTCGGTAGAACGTCCGGAACAATTGATAGACGGCCGGGTATTCACGGACGAGCAAGGCGGGATCGACGAAAAATACCTCGGACAGCACGGCAAAGAATTCGGCCGGATCCTCGGCGGCGTAGGGATCGATCGCCGTCTCTTCGCCGCGGTCGACGCGCAGCGCGAAGTCGTCGAACGCTTCCTGCAGCGTGCGCTGCCAGCGCAATGGCGAGACATCGGCCGGGAGCGGCGGGCAGCCGTTCGCGTTTCCGTCGCGCATGTCGATCTTGTGTGCGAATTCGTGGATGACGAGATTCATGCCCGCCTCGTCCCAATCCGCGGACGCTTCGACGTCGGGCCACGAAAGGACCACCGGACCGCGCGGCATCGCCTCGCCGGTGAGCGTGCCGTCGTCCTTGTGCACGACGCCGAATTCGTCCTCCCATTCGTGGCCAGGCGCGAACTCGCCGGGGTAGACGATCACGTTCTCGAAATCGTCGTAGAGCGCTAGATCGAGGTTCAGCACGGGCACGCAGGCCTGCAACGCAATGACCGTGCGCTGCAGGGGCGTCACGACGTGGTCGCGCGCGCCAACGATGCTCTTGGCGCTCAGGAACAACACCACCTTCTGCCGCAGCCGCGCCAATTCGCTTTCGGAATAAATCGCGAGGAACGGCTGTGCGTTCACCGCTTCGCGCCACAGGGCGTCCGGCAGCGCCGCCGAGCGAAGCACGCGCCGCTCGCGCCATTTGCGGATCGCTTCGAACATGCGCCGCTCCGCTACTTTTCGTCCGGCGGCGCGTCCGCGACGTCGAGCAGCCTCATCGTCTCGGGCTCGGGCAGCGCGTCGACCGAGCGCAGCTGCCGCTCCAGCGCGCGCCGCCGCACGCCGACGCGCTCGAGCTCTTCGCTCGCCTTGTCGATGCGATCCTTGGTCAGCGCCAGCGCATCGCCGAACCGCGCGAATTCGTTCTTGACGGCGCCCAGCACGCGCCAGACCTCGCTCGACCGCTGCTCGATCGCCAGCGTGCGAAACCCCATTTGCAGACTGTTGAGCAACGCCGCCAGGTTCGTAGGGCCGGTCAAGAGCACACGGTATTCCCGTTGGATCGAATCGGTGAAGCCCGGCCGCGCCATCATTTCGGCGTAGAGACCTTCGGTCGGCAGGAACAGGATGGCGAAATCGGTCGTCGCCGGCGGCTCGATGTACTTGTCGCGAATCGTCCGCGCTTGCTGCCGCAGAAAATCGGCGAGCGCCTTCCGCGCGACGTCCGCCCCCACGACGTCGGCGCGTTCCTGCGCATCCTGCAGGCGCTGCCAATCGTCGAGCGGGAATTTCGCATCGATCGGGAGCCAGCAAGGCGCGCCGTCGTCGCCCTTGCCGGGGAGACGGATGGCGAACTCGACGCGCGCACCGCTGCCGCGCCGGGTCTCCACGTTTTTGTCGTATTGCTGTGGCATGAATTCGTCGAGCAGCGCCTCCAATTGAACTTCGCCCCAGCCGCCGCGCGTCTTGACGTTCGACAGCACGCGCTTCAAGTCGCCGACGCCGGCGGCAAGGTTCTGCATTTCGCCGAGACCGCGGTGAACCTGCTCGAGACGCTCGGAGACCTGCTTGAACGATTCGCCGAGCCGCGTCTCCAGTGTCGTCTGCAGTTTTTCGTCGACCGTCGCGCGCATTTCGTCGAGCTTTTTCGCGTTCTCGTTGCGCAATCCGTCCAGCTTCTGCTCGACGGTTTTGGTGAGCTCACCCAGACGCTCGCCGAATTGCCGCATTTGCGCGCTCTGCGCGGTGTTGGCGTCGGCGAGCGACTGTTGCGTTCCCTGCTGGAATTGCGCGAGGCGAACGCCGACCTCGTTGCGCAACACCGAGGCCGCGTCGCCCTGCTCCCGCCGTGCGGTCGCGAGGTCGCCCCGCATGTCGCGCTCGTGCTCGGCCGTCGCCTGTGCGAAAGCGTCGAGGCGCGCGCGGAGGTCGGCCGCTTCTCGCGTCGCGGTGTCACGCTCGCGTGCGATCGAGGCCAAGCGAAACAGCGTGACGACGACGAGCACGAGAATCGCGACGACCGCGACCGCGACGATTGTTTCCGACACGCCATTCATGATGACCGCAGTTTAGCAGCCGCCGTCCTGCCCGCCCGTGAGCGCAAGCGTTGCAAATGTCGCGAGCCAGTGCGCGCCGGCGTACTCACCGCTCTCGAGTCCGGCCTGCCCCGCCGCAAAATGCGCGCGCGCCGCCGCGACGGCGATCGGCGCACGGGCATCGTGGTTCGGCAGCGTGGCTGCGATGCCGCGAAAGCACCAGGCGCGCGACAGGTTGAGGCCGTCGAGGTGAACGATGTGCCCATCGCTGCGGTCGCTCACCGCCACCGGTGTGAAAAGCGTCGCGGGCTCGCGTCGAACGAATCCGGGCAGAAGCGCCGCAAGCCACTTGCCGAACGCGGCCGGGTCTTCGATCCGTCGCATCAATTCCGCCTCGATCAGCGTCGGCGACAGAAAATCGGCGCCCGAAGGCTCCCACGCCGCTGGCGCGTCGCGATCGTTAGCGAACCAAACGCGCGCCTTGTCGACGCACAGGCCCTCGAGGGGCCGCTCACCCACCGCCCGCGCGTAGTCGAGCGCAAAGGCGAGACCGAACGCGCTGTTCGCGTGCAGACCGTAGCGCCACGGGTATTGCGCGCGCGGCAGATAGTCCATGTAGCGCGCGACGAATGCGTCGGCGAGCGGCGCCATCGCCTCGGACCAGCGGCCTCCGTCGCCTTCGAGGTCGGTCAGCTCTTCCGTCAGTTTGAGGAGCCACGCCCAGCCGTAGGTACGCTCGAATGATTGCTCTTCCGGCCGCGCGAGATAGGCAATTTCTCCGGCAATCGCGTCGGGCGTGAAATGGCGGTCGAAAAGATGCGCAATCGCGTCGCGCTGTGGGAGCACCGGGAAGAGCCGCCACAAACGTGCGAGCAGCCAATGCATGTGCACGCAGGAATGCCAATCGAAGCTGCCATAGAACACCGGGTGTTGCGCGCGCTGGCTCCGCACGTCGCCGACGTTGCCCACGACATGGTCCGGCTTGTTCGGATACTCGCACTCGACATTCGACAGCGCGATGTCGGCAAATCGTGCGGCGGTAGCGGCGTCCAAGACAGTCATTCGGGTCGGATCCCCAACGAGGACAAGTGGCATATGGACCCCCGCGCTTGCGGCTCGCACCGCCGCGCTGCCCCTGGAGGGGTGCACCCGCACCTTGGCCCGGCGGTTTCTCATCGCCGTCGTATCCTACTGCGGTGGACTCGACAGCGTCTCCCTCCGCCGGCGGGATGGAGGTTTTCGTCACCGGTGGCACCGGGTACATCGGCCATGCGCTGATCGAAGCGCTGCGGGCCCGCGGTCACACCGTTCGCGCGCTTGCGCGTCCCACATCGATGGGCCGAGTTCCCGCGGGCGCGACCGCGATCGCCGGCGACGCGCTCGACGCGGCATCGTTCGTTGCCGCGCTCACGCGCCGCACGACGCTCGTGCACCTCGTCGGAACACCGCATCCGAGTCCATCAAAGGCGCTCGAGTTCGAACGCGTGGACCTCGCATCGATCAGGGCAAGCGTCGAAGCCGCGCGGCAGGCGGCGATCGCGCATCTCGTCTACGTCAGCGTCGCACAACCGGCGCCCGCGATGCGTGCGTATGTCGCCGCGCGTGCTTCGGGTGAAGCGGCGATCGTCGAAGCGAAACTCACCGCGACGCTCGTGCGTCCGTGGTACGTGCTCGGCCCGGGCCATTGGTGGCCGATGGCGCTCAAACCGCTATACGCGTTGGCGGAACTGCTGCCGGGAACGCGCGACACGGCGCGAAGGCTGGGCCTCGTGACGTTGACGCAAATGATCGGTGCGCTGGTGGCCGCGGTCGAGCATCCGCCGGACGCCGCCACGGTTCGCATCGTCGACGTGCCGGCAATACGCGCCGCGAGCGTCCGCTGAACGAATATCAGCCGGCGAGCTCTCGCGATTCGTCGGCCCCCGCCAACTCGCGCGCGGCGCGCTTGCGATCGTGTCCCTTCAGGTGCCGCTTGCGAATACGGATCGACTTCGGCGTGACTTCGGCGAGCTCGTCGTCGGCGATGAACTCGACCGCGTACTCGAGCGTCAACGCGATCGGCGGGGTCAGAAGGATCGCGTCGTCCTTGCCCGATGCGCGGACGTTGGTGAGTTGCTTGCCCTTGATCGGGTTGACCACGAGGTCGTTGTCGCGACTGTGGATGCCGATCACCATCCCTTCGTAGAGCTTGTCGCCGGGCGACACGAACATCCGGCCGCGCTCCTGCAGCTTCCATAGCGCGTACGCGACCGCGTCGCCGTCTTCCTGCGAAATCAGCACGCCGTTGCGGCGCTCCGGGATATCGCCCTTGACCGGCGCATAACCGTCGAACACATGGCTGATGAGGCCGGTGCCGCGCGTCAGGTTCATGAACTCGCCCTGGAAGCCGATGAGCCCGCGCGCCGGGATGCGGTAATCGAGCCGCGCCCGGCCGCGGCTGTCGGAGGCCATGTCGGTCAGGTCGCCGCGACGCTGCCCCAGCGCTTCCATCACGGCGCCCTGATGCTGCTCTTCGACGTCGACCGACAGCGCTTCGTACGGCTCGCAGCTGACGCCGTCGATGTCGTGCAACACGACGCGCGGACGCGAGACCGCGACCTCGTAGCCTTCACGGCGCATGTTCTCGATCAGGATCGTGAGGTGCAGCTCGCCGCGCCCCGACACGAGGAAGACGTCGGTGTCGGCGGTCTCCTCGACCCGCAACGCCATGTTGGTGAGGAGCTCCTTCATCAGCCGATCGCGGACGTTGCGCGACGTCACGAACTTGCCCTCGCGGCCGGCGAGCGGCGACGTGTTCACCTGGAAATACATCGCGAGTGTCGGCTCGTCGACCAGAATCGGCGGCAAGGCTTCGGGCATGTCGAGCGCCGCGAGCGTCGTGCCGATCGATAATTCGTCGACGCCGGTGACGAGCACGATGTCGCCCGCCGACGCGCACTCCACCGCGATCCGCTCGAGTCCCGCGAACTTGAAGATCTGGCCGATTTTCGCGCGCGCCGGAAGCGCGCCTTCCGCGAGCGGCTCTCGCAGCACGGCGACGTCCTGCGCCGGCGCCATGCGCCCGCGACGGATGCGTCCGATTCCGAGCCGGCCCAAATAGCTCGAATAGTCGAGCGCGCTCACTTGAAACTGCAGCGGGCCGTCGGCGTCATCGCGCGGCGCGGGGACGGCGCTCATGATCGTTTCGAACAACGGTTGCATCGAGCGCTGGCCCTGCGGCGAAGCCGCATCAGTTGGTTTCCCCTCGTCGTCGGCGGTCGGCCAGCGGAACGCAATCTGTCTCTGCCGTTCGTTGATCGAGGCGACGATCAGCGTGACCTTGTCGCCAGCCTTGCGCTCGGCTGGGACGTCGCCGGTGTTGACGATGGGACCGATCAGTCCCGTCGCAGTG
>CATPAO010000186.1 GCA_955652025.1 Casimicrobiaceae bacterium | reverse complement strand
GGTCGCCGGCCTGGACGCCGGCGCCGACGACTATCTGGTGAAGCCGTTTGCGCTGGCGGAGCTCGAAGCTCGCGTGCGCGCACTGATCCGGAGAAGCCACGGCCACGATCGCAACGTGCTAGTCCACGGTGCTCTGTCGTTCGACGTCGCGGCGCGGACCGCTTCGGTCGGCGGCGACACGCTCGACCTGTCGGCGCGGGAAAGCGCGGTGCTGGAACTGTTGCTTCTGCGGAGCGGCCGAGTGATCGCCAAGGAACAATTCGTCGAGCACATGTGCGGTTGGGATCAGGACGTGACCGAAAACGCGATCGAGGTGTACGTCCATCGGCTGCGGCGCAAGCTGGAGCCCGCCGGCATCCACGTGCAGACCGTGCGCGGGTTGGGCTATTACCTCGCGCGCGCCTGACGGTCCCCGCTCCCGCCGCCGCCCGTGTTCACGCTCTTCAAATATCTCGTCTGGCTCGTCGTTTCTCTGATGTGCCTGATGCTGGCGACGATCAGCATCAGCGAGTTCCTGGTTGAGAGCGCGATCGACACGCCGTTCGACGAGAAGCTGACCGATTTCGCGCGCGTGCTCGCGAGCGAGGTCAGACCCGTGAACGACACCGTCACGATTCGTCCCGGCGCGGTGCAGCTCCTGCGCTCCGACCGCCGCGACCAGATCTTCTACGCGCTCCGCAGCGAGGATGGACAGGTGCTCGCCGGCGATCCGCAACTGCCGCCGATCGTCGGCCCGCTCAAGACCGGCGAGCCGACACTGCAGAACGGGCAGATCGGCGAGGAGCCCGTGCGCGTCGCCTCGATGCAGATCGTCGACCCGCGGGAGCCCGGACGCGCGTTGACGATCCAGGTCGCGGAGACGCTGAACAAGCGACATGCATTGACCGAGACGCTGCGGACCGAGGCGGTCGCACTGCCGCAAATGCTCGTGCTCGTGGTCGCGATCCTGCTGATCGTCTACGGCTACGCGTTCGTGCTGCGGCCGATGCAACGTCTTCGCGCGCTGATCGACAATCGCGGGTCGAACGACTTGACGCCGCTCGATCCGGACGCCGCGCCGCAGGATCTGCGGCCGCTGATCCTGTCGATCAACGGCCTCATGGAGCGGCTCGCCGCAAGCGTCGACACCCAGCGCCGTTTTATCGCCGACGCCGCGCATCAGCTCCGCACGCCGCTGGCCGGACTCAAATCGCAAACCGAGCTCGCGCTGGTCGAGCGCGATTCCATTGCGATGCAGCACACGCTGCAACGCCTCGCCGCCGGCACGGAGCGCGCGATCTCGCTCGCGAACCGGCTGCTCGCGCTGGCGCGTGCGGGCAGTCCGCTGACCGCCGTGCGCTCCGACGTCGATTTGGTCGCGCTCGCGCGGGACACGATCGCCGACCATCTGCCGCAGGCGATCGGCCGCGGCCAGGATCTCGGATTCGAGGGCCCGGCCGCCCGCGTCGTCGTCCACGGCGACGCACTGTTGCTGCGCGAGCTCCTGTCCAATCTTGTCGACAATGCGCTCCGCTATACACCCGACGGCGGCGTCGTCACCGTCGACGTGCGTCGCGGCAGCGGCGGCAGTGCGACGTTGGCGGTCACCGACACCGGACCCGGCGTGCCGACCGATGAGCGCGACAAGGTGTTCGAGCCATTCTATCGAGGCAGCGAGGTCGTGGCGCCCGGCACCGGACTCGGACTTGCGATCGTCCGCACGATTGCTGCGGCGCATGGTGCGTCGCTCGCCCTGCGCCCGGGCCCCGGCGAGCGGGGTCTTTATGTCGCTGTCACGTTCCCGGCGCTCGCGGCGGCGGCGTAAGGTTGGTGTAAGGCTCCGCGCCTAGCCTCGCGCACGGGTCGTCACGAACCCGACAACCGATCCGCGCCTAGTCAAGCGCGACATTCAGGAGGCGTCCGATGGCCACAGCCGCACCGCGGGCCGTATCGCACAAGGAAGATTTTTCGCGCGAAGAGAAGAAAGTCATCTTCGCCTCGTCGCTGGGGACCGTCTTCGAGTGGTACGACTTCTATTTGTACGCCGTGCTTGCCCCGTTCTTCGCCGCGCTGTTCTTCCCGAAAGGCAACGACACCGCAGCGCTGCTGTCGGCCTTCGCCACCTATGCCGCGGGCTTTCTGGTACGCCCGTTCGGGGCGCTGGTATTCGGGCGGATCGGCGATCTGGTCGGCCGGAAATACACGTTCCTGGTGACGATCCTGGTCATGGGCTTTTCGACCTTCGCGGTGGGCTTGCTGCCGACCTACGCGTCGATCGGCTGGGCTGCGCCGGTGTTGCTCGTGTCGCTAAGGTTGCTGCAAGGGCTCGCGCTGGGCGGTGAATACGGCGGTGCCGCAACCTACGTGGCGGAGCATGCCGCCGAAGGCAAGCGCGGCTACGACACCGCGTGGATCCAAACCACGGCGACGCTCGGCCTGCTGCTTGCGCTGATCGTCATCGCCCTCTGCCGCTTTACGGGTTGGCTCACGCCAGCGCAGTTTTCCGATTGGGGATGGCGGATCCCGTTCCTGGTGTCCCTGATTCTGCTGGTCTTCTCCATCTACATCCGGTTGAAGCTGAACGAATCGCCGGTATTCCAGCGCATGAAGGCGGAAGGCAAAGGCTCGAAGGCGCCGCTGACCGACAGCTTCCTCAAATACCCGAACAACAAATACGTACTGCTGGCGCTGCTGGGCGCGACGGCGGGGCAGGGCGTGGTGTGGTACACCGGCCAGTTCTACGCGCTGTTCTTCCTACTCATCACACTCAAGGTCGACGGGCCGACCGCGTACACGCTGATCGCGATCTCACTGGTGCTCGGCACACCATTCTTCATCCTCTTCGGCTGGCTGTCGGACAGGATCGGGCGGCTGAAGATCATCCTGGCCGGTTGCCTGATCGCTGCGGTGACGTATTTCCCGCTGTTCCAGGGGCTCACGCACTACGTCAATCCGGCACTCGAGACGTTTGCGAGCGCGAACCCGATCACCGTCGCGGCCAAGGATTGCAACTTCCACATCTTCGTCGGCCCGTGGTCGAAGTTCTCGGAATGCGACAAGGCCAAGGATTTTCTGACCAAGGCCGGCCTGTCGTTCACGTCGACGACGCTTCCGGCGGGATCGACCGATGCGGTGGTCACGCGGGTCGGGGACACGGAGCTCAAGGGCTTCGACGAAGCGGCGTACAAGAAGGTGCTGGCCGACCGCAAGTATCCGACATCCGCCGACCGGAACGCCATCAACTGGGGCATGGCGCTGTTGATCCTGTTCATCATGGTGATCTACGTCACGATGGTGTACGGGCCGATCGCGGCGTTCTTAGTCGAGCTGTTCCCGACCAGGATCCGCTACACGTCGATGTCGTTGCCGTACCACATCGGCAACGGGTGGTTCGGCGGCATGCTGCCGCTGCTGGCGACCGCGCTCGTTGCGGCGACCGGCGACATCTACTACGGGCTTTGGTATCCGATCATCGTTGCCCTGATGACCGTGGTGATCGGCTTGCTGTTCTTGCGCGACACCAAGGGCGCTGACATCCAGTCCGACGAGAAGCATGTCTACGGCCAGGCTGCGGCCGACTGATCGCAGCGAACTGTATTGCTCCATCGGACCCCGGCCGCGCCCGGGGTCTCTTTTTATGGATCGGAGATCGTCGCGGGCGCCGCAACAGCGGTGCCGTCAGTTGACGATCTGCCGCAACTCGCCGGTCTTGTATTTGGCGGCCATCCTGTCGAGCGGCATCGGCTTGATCGTCGCCGCCATCCCGGCGGAGCCGAACTGCTGGTAGCGTTCCTTGCAGATGGTCTTGGCCGCGGCCGTGGCCGGTTTCAGGTAGTCGCGCGGATCGAACTTCGACTTGTTCTCCGCCATGAAGCGGCGGATCGCGCCCGTCATCGCGAGCCGGATGTCGGTGTCGATGTTGATCTTGCGCACGCCGTGCTTGATGCCCTCCTGGATCTCCTCGACGGGCACGCCGTAGGTTTCCTTCATCTCGCCGCCGAACTCGCGAATATCCGCCAGCAGGTCCTGCGGCACCGACGAGCTGCCGTGCATCACGAGATGCGTGTTCGGGATGCGGCGATGGATCTCCTTGATGCGGTCGATCGCCAGGATATCGCCGGTCGGCTTGCGCGAGAACTTGTACGCGCCGTGCGACGTGCCGATCGCGATCGCCAGCGCGTCGAGTTGCGTGAGCTTGACGAAATCGGCGGCCTGGTCGGGATCGGTCAGCAGCATCTCCTTGGTCATCGTGCCTTCGGCGCCGTGCCCGTCCTCCTTGTCGCCGCGCATCGTTTCGAGCGAGCCCAGGCAACCGAGCTCGCCTTCGACGGTGACGCCGATCGCATGCGCGATGCCGACGACTTTGCGCGTGACGTCGAGGTTGTAGTCGTAGTCGGCGATCGACTTGCCGTCGTCCATCAACGAGCCGTCCATCATCACCGACGAAAAGCCCAGCTTCATCGCCGATTCGCACACCGCCGGCGACTGCCCGTGATCCTGGTGCATCACGACCGGAATGTTCGGATAGCTTTCGACCGCGGCCTGGATCAGATGGCGAAGGAACGTCTCGCCGGCGTATTTTCGCGCCCCCGCCGACGCGTGCATGATGACCGGGCTGTCGGTTTCGGCCGCTGCGCTCATGATGGCCTGCACTTGTTCCAGATTGTTGACGTTGAACGCCGGCAGGCCGTAGCCGTTTTCGGCGGCGTGGTCGAGCAGTTGGCGCATCGAGACGAGCGGCATGGATTTTCCCGGTTGGCGATTGCGGAACGCGGCATTTTACAGGGGCCACCCACGCGGGCGCGGCGATCGGTGTTAAGTGCAATCGGTGTGGCGCTTTTGGCACGTCAGGAGCACTTCGTCGGGATCACGTTTCCACCAGTTCGCTGCGGAAAAGATTTCGACTTCGTGCATGCCGCGATAGCCGGCCGCCTCCATCCACGAGCGGATCAGCTTGAGGTCGATGACGCCGTCGCCCATCATGCCGCGATCGTTCAGGAGGTCCGTCGTCGGCACCAGCCAATCGCAGAGGTGATAGGCGAACAGCCGATCGGCGGCGCCGGCGCGCTCGATGCCGGCCTTCAAATCGGGATCCCACCAGACGTGATAGACGTCGACGGCCACACCCAGGCCGGCGCGGCCGTCCGGCGCGAGCTCGTCGCACAGCGCGTTCGCCTGCGCGAGCGTGTTGACGCAGGCGCGATCCGCCGCGTACATCGGATGCAGCGGCTCGATCGCGAGCGGCATGCCGGCCGCTTGCGCGTGCTCGAGCAACGCGCCGATGCCGTCGCGAACCATTTCGCGCGCGCCCTGCAAATCCTTGGATGCCACCCTGCCGTCACGTGCTTTTGGGAGACCGCCGACGACGAGCACGAGGCAGCGCGCGCCGAGCGTGGCGGCTTCGTCGACGGCGCGACGATTGTCGTCCCGCGCCGCGCGGCGACCCTCGCGATCGGCGGCGGGAAACATGCCGCCGCGGCAAAGCCCGGTGACCGTCAGGCCCGCGTCGCGAATTCGCTGCGCCGATTCCTTGAGACCCGTGGCGGCAACCTGGTCGCGCCACGGCGCGATGCCGCGAATGCCGTGTCGCGCGCAACCCGCGATGATCTCGGGCAGCGTCCACTGCACGCGAACCGTTGCGGTGTTGAGCGAGAGAAGCGCGGGGTCGGGGGTCGTCATGGTGGGTGGACCCCTGCGCTTGCGGCACTCATAGGGTCATCCGTCGATACCGTGAAGGGCGAGCAGCGTGCGCATTCGCTTCGCCGCGAGGTCGGGATCGCGCAGCAATCCCGCGGCGTCCGCGAGCCGGAACAACTCGGCAAGATGGACGACGCTCCGCGCGCTCTGCTGTCCGCCGATCAGCGTGAAATGCGATTGATGGCCGTTCAGCCACGCCATGAACACGACGCCGGTCTTGTAGTAGCGTGTCGGCGCAGCGAAGATGTGACGCGACAGCGGCACCGTCGGTTCGAGGATCGCGTAGAACGTCGCGTGCTCGCCCTCGGCGAGCGCGGTCAGCGCCGCCGACGCGGCCGGCGCGATCGCGTCGAAGATGCCGAGCAGCGCGTCCGAATGACCGGTTGCGTCGCCGCCGATCAGTTCGGCAAAATTGAAATCGTCGCCGGTGTACATCCGTACGCCCGACGGAAGACGGCGACGCAACGCGATCTCCTTCGCGTCGTCGAGCAATGAAATCTTGATGCCGTCGATCTTGGCGGCGTTTGCGCCGATCACGTTCGCGCAAACGTCGATCGCGCGCGCGTGGTCCGGGTCGCGCCCGCCCGCGCCGATCCAATAGCCGGCGAGCGCCGGATCGAACATTTCGCCCAGCCAGTGCAGGATGACCGGCGCGCGGACCTGTGACAGCACGCGACCGTAGACGCGCGCATAGTCGTCGGACGATTTGGCACAGGCCGCGAGCGCGCGGCTCGCCATCAGGATGATGCGGCCGCCGACCGCTTCGATCGCCGCACATTGCTCTTCGTACGCGCCGACGATGCGCGACAGCGGCGCCGCGGGGTCCGGCAGGAGGTGATCGGTGCCGGCGCCGGAAAATACGACCGCGCCCGGAATGGTGGCGGCTTCGGCGACCGTGCGGCGGATCAGCGTGATCGAATTCGACCAGTCGAGGCCCATGCCGCGCTGCGCGGTGTCCATCGCTTCGGCGACGCCGAAACCGAGCGACCACAAGTGCCGCCGATAGGCGAGCGTCGCGTCCCAGTCGATCGCCGCGTCCTGCCACGGGTCGACGGCCGCGAGCGGCTCGGCGACGACATGCGCGGCGGCAAACGCGACGCGGTTCCATTGCGGCCCTACCCTCGATGACGGCCACGCCGTCGGCGCGCGCAACGTATAGGGCGCGAGGCGGCCGTCGGCGTGGGGAAGCTTGAGGGTGGTGTGGTTCATCCTGCCAACGGAGGAACGTCGACGACGCGCCGCTCCACCCAACTCTTCAAACCTAGCTCCGCGAGCTGCACGCCCTTTGCGCCTTCGAGCAGGTTCCAGCGGAACGCGCCGCCCTCGACGACGTGGCGCAGGAACAACTCCCATTCGACCTTGAATGCGTTCTCGTAGTTGCTATTCGATGGCACGCGCTGCCAGGTAGCGAAGAAGTCGATCGTCTGCGGCACGTCGGGATTCCACACCGGCTTCGGTGTCGCGGCACGCGGCTGGATCACGCAGTCGGTGAGTCCCGCGACCGCGGAGCCCAGCGTGCCGTCGACGTGGAACGTGGCGAGGTCGTCGCGCCGCACGCGCGTGCACCACGAGCTGTTGATCTGCGCGATCACGCCGTCGTTGAGCTCGAACGTCGCGTACGCCGCGTCTTCGGCCGTCGCCGCGTATCGCTGACCCGATTCGTCGAAACGCTCGGGAATGTGCGTCGCGCCGACGCACATGACGCTCTTCACGCCTCCGAAAAGATTGTCGAGCACGTAGCGCCAGTGGCAGAGCATGTCGACGACGATCCCGCCATCGTCTTCCTTGCGGTAGTTCCACGACGGCCGCTGCGCGGGTTGCCAGTCACCCTCGAACACCCAGTAGCCAAACTCGCCGCGCACCGACAGGATGCGGCCGAAGAAGCCGCTGTCGATCAGCATCTTGAGCTTCAACAGTCCGGGCAACCACAGTTTGTCCTGCACGACGCCGTGCTTGACGCGCGCAGACTGCGCCTGCCGATAAAGGTCGAGCGCATCCGCCACCGTCGGCGCAATCGGTTTCTCGGTGTAGATGTGCTTGCCGGCGGCGATCGCCTTGCGAATCATGGCCGGGCGAAGGCCCGTCGACGCCGAATCGAAGTAGACCGCATCGCTCGGATCGGCGAGCGCGGCGTCGAGATCCGTCGTCCAGCGGGCAACGCCATGCGCCTTCGCCAGCGCCTGCACTTTGGCGGCATTGCGGCCGACCAGGATCGGGTCCGGCATGATCCTGCGGCCGTCGGTGAGCGCGACGCCCCCCTGCGCACGGATTGCGTTGATCGAACGGACCAGGTGTTGATGCGTGCCCATGCGTCCCGTGACGCCGTTCATGATGATGCCGACGCGAATCGAGTCCACGCGGTGCTCCGGTTCAGAAGGAAAGTGCGACGTCGCGCATCGATGCTAGCGAGTCGTAACGGAACGGCAGCCGCGGCCGCACCGGGCGCTCGAACCGGTCGAGCGCGACGACGGAAAATGCGACACCGCTCATGCGTCGAGCGTTCCCTGTGCGTAGAAATGCTTGCGGATCGTCTGCGTCAACGCGACGAACGCTGGATCGCCCATCATCGACAGCGAGCGCGGACGCGGCAGCGCGACGTCATAGATCGCCGCGATCGTGCCCGGCCGCTCGGTCATCACCAGCACGCGATCGGCGAGGAACACCGCCTCCGGAATGCTGTGCGTGATGAACATCACCGTCTTGCGCGTTTCGTACCAGATCCGTTGCAGCTCGAGATTCATTTTCTCGCGAGTCATCGCGTCGAGCGCGCCGAAGGGTTCGTCCATCAGCAGCACCGCAGGATCGTGGACGAGCGCGCGGCATATCGACGCGCGTTGCTGCATTCCTCCGGAGAGTTGCCACGGAAGTTTTTTCGCAAAGTCGGCGAGTCCGGTCATCTGGAGCAGCGCGCGCGCCTTCGGCAGATACTCTTTGCGCGACAGGCGGCGCATGTCGATCTGCAGCAGCACGTTGTCGATCACCGAGCGCCACGCGAGCAGCACCGGAGCCTGGAACACGATGCCGATGTTGTCGGGGGGGCCATCGACCCGCTTGCCCTCGACCGCGATCTCGCCGGTGGAAGCGGGAAGCAGGCCCGCGACCATCTTGAGCAGCGTCGATTTGCCGCAGCCCGATGGC
>CATPAO010000185.1 GCA_955652025.1 Casimicrobiaceae bacterium | reverse complement strand
CGCACGACGCCCTCCACGATGTCATCGACGAATGTGAAATCGCGTTGCATCTTCCCGTGGTTGAACACCACGATCGGCAGATCCGCGAGGATGGCTTTCGTGAATAACATTGGCGCCTGGTCCGGCCGTCCCCACGGGCCGTAGACAGTGAAAAAGCGCAATCCTGTCGTCGGCAGCCGATACAGATGGCTATAGCAGTGCGCCATCAGCTCGTTCGCTTTCTTGGTCGCGGCATACAGGCTGACCGGGTGATCGACCGGCTGATCCTCGGAGAAGGGCAAGACGTGATTGGCGCCGTAGACCGACGACGACGACGCATAGACGAGATGCGCGATCCGCGCGTGGCGGCAGCCTTCGAGTACGTGTCCGAATGCGTCGATATTGTTGCGCACGTACGCGCCGGGGTCGATCAGCGAATGGCGGACGCCGGGTTGCGCGGCGAGATGCACGACGCGCGTGAAATCGTTGTCGCCAAACAGCCGCGAGGTCGCTGCGGCGCCAGCCAAGTCGATCCTCTGGAACGTGAATCCGGGTCGCGCCGCAAGCAGGCTGACGCGCGCCTCCTTGAGTCGCACGTCGTAATACGGATCGAAGTTGTCGACCCCGAGGACCTCGGCACCGGCGTCGAGGAGCGCCACTGCCGCGTGCATGCCGATAAAGCCCGCGGCTCCGGTTACGAGGATACGTTGTCCGGCGAATGCGTCCGGCGTCATCGGCCGCGCGACTCGGCGTTCAGCGCCCGCAGCTTCACATATTTGAGAAAACTCGCAAACGAGCCGATCGCGATATGCGCGAAACCGGCGACGCCGTCCAGGAATCCGAGCTTGACCACGTAGAACCGAAGGAACCGCGCGAGCGGCGACAACGCGATGCGGACCGCGCCGACCCGATCGCCGCGCGCGTGCAGCGCGGCGGCCTGCAACGAGGAGTAGCGATTCTGCTTCTCGATATACGCGTCGAGCGACTCGGCCGATGTGTGCAGCAGGTCGCCTCCGAGGCGCGCGATTTCACCGCCAGCGATCACGCGCTCGTGCACCGGGTCGTCCGACCAGCGCGCGCGCCGGCGATCGAACAGGCGCACCGTCCAGTCGGGGTAGCCCTCGCCGTGCGCGAGCCAGCGGCCGAGAAAACGGTTGCGGCGCGCGATCGCGTACGCGGAGGCCATCGGATTTCCCGCCGCGAACAACGCAACGATCGCGCCGGCGAGCTCCGGAGAGACGCGCTCGTCCGCGTCGAGGCACAACACCCACTCGTGCGATGCGCATCCCACGGCGAACTGCTTTTGCGGACCGAAGCCCAGCCATTCGTGCACGACCACGCGCGCGCCGGAGCGGCGCGCGACTTCTACGGTATCATCGCCGCTGCCCGAATCCACGACCAGGAGTTCCGCGGCGAACGGCGCGGATGCGCAACACTCCGCCAAGTCGGGCGCGGCGTCGCGAGTGATCACCACCAGTGACAGGGGAAGCATGCCGGACATGATGCCGGGCGGCTGATCGGGTGCTGAATCGGCGTGCAGCATCGGGGCGTTCGGGTCCTTTCGCCGTGGCGCAAGTTTACTTGGTTTCTAAGGAGCCTCTGATTGGGTCCCACGCGGGCGCGACGGGTCGCTGGCCGGGGATGATGGCGCGAAGCAAGGCGCAGCAAAGGGTAGGCGCCATTGGCGAGCCGGGCGACAAAGGCAGCGCCCCGGCCAGCCTCATCGCTTCGGGTTGCCGCGCTCCACGTGGGGCCCAATCAGAGGCTCCCAAGACCCAGTTCGGTTCGTGAGCGCCGTCCTCGTCATCCGACCTTCGTCGCTCGGCGACATCGTCTACGCGCTCGCGATCGTCGCCGACATCCGGCGGCATCGGCCCGAGCTCGCGATCGACTGGGTCTCCGAACGCGGATTCGCGCCGCTTCTCGCGATGTGCCCCGACATCCGCAACGTCGTCCCCTTTTCGCTTCGGCGTTGGCGCGAAGCGCCGTTCGCACGTGCAACGTGGCGCGAGATCGGCCTCTTCCGGCGCGAGCTCAGGACGTTCCGCTACACGGCGATCCTCGACTTGCAGGAACAGGTGAAGGGCGCGATCGTCGCGCGTGTCGCGCGCGGACGGCGGCATGGCTTCGATCGCGCGAGCGTTCGCGAGCCGTTGGCGACTCTCGGCCACGACATCCATCATCGCGTGCCGCGCACGCTCCATTTCGTCGATCGCTGCCGCGCGCTTGCCGGGGCGTCGCTCGGCTATCCGATCGACGCCCCGCCGCGCTGGCATATCGTGCCGCCGCCCACCGCGCCCGGCCTGCCCGAGCGGCCGTACGCGGTGTTGCTGCATGCGACCAGCCGGCCGGAAAAGCTCTGGCCCGAAGCGCATTGGCGTACGCTCGCATCGCATTTCGCGCGCTCCGGCTTCGCGCCGCTCTTCCTTTGGGGCAGCCCCGCCGAGGAAGCGCGAAGCCGGCGCTTGGCGGCAGGAATCGACGACGCGATCGTGCCGCCCTGGCTGTCGTTACCGGAAGCCGCGAGCGTGCTCGCGCACGCCGAAATCGTCGTCGGCGTCGACACCGGCTTCACCCACCTCGCAGGCGCGCTCGGCACGCCGACCGTCGGCCTCTTCTTCGCGACCGACCCAATCCTGCACGGCGTTTCCTGCACCGGCACGCACGCGCGGGACCTCGGTGGCGAGCATGGGATTCCCGGTGTCGACGAAGTAGTCGCCGCGGCGGGCCTGCTGCTGCGCGCGGCGCCGCGATGTTGACGGCCGCGCGCTCGTCGACGATGGCCCGTGCGCTGTACACGCTGCTGTGGTGGATCGCACTGCCCTTCTTGCCGGTGCGCTTGTGGTGGCGCGGCCGGCGCGAGCCCGGATACAGGTTTCGTATCGGCGAGCGGTTCGGGCGTTTTGCCGCCGATGCAACGCCGCCCTCCGGCGAGGTGCTGTGGATTCACGCGGTGTCGCTCGGCGAGACGCGCGCCGCCGCGCCGCTCGTCCTGCGGATCCAACGCGAACGCCCGCGGGCGACGATCTTGCTGACCCACATGACCGCGACGGGACGCGAAACCGGCCGCGCGCTCTACGGCGATCTCGTGATGCAGGCGTGGCTTCCGTACGACGTGCCGTTCGCGGTGCGCGCGTTTCTCGCCCGGTTTCGCCCTCGCGCCGGCGTGCTGATGGAGACCGAACTGTGGCCGAATCTCGCCGCCGAGTGCCGCGTCCGAGGAATTCCGCTTTTTCTCGTCAACGCCCGGCTGTCGGCGGATTCGGCCGCCGGGTACGCCCGGATCGCGTCGCTTTCGCGCCCGATGCTCGAATCGCTCCGCGGCGTTTCGGCGCAAACGCCGGCAGACGCGAAACGACTGGCCGCGTTGGGCGCCCGCGACGTCGACGTGAGCGGCAATCTCAAGTTCGACATCACGGTTCCGGAGGCGGCAAGTGCATTCGCGCGCGAGCTCCGACGCCGCACCGGCGAAGCACGTCCGCTGTGGATCGCGGGCTCCACTCGCGAAGGTGAGGAAGCGCTCATTCTGGATGCGCTTGCCGGTCCTTCCGCCCGGGCATTGCCACCCGGCACCTTGACGATCATCGTGCCGCGGCACCCGCAACGTTTCGAAGCGGTTGCGCAATTGGTGCGCTCGCGCGGTATTCCATTCGCGCTCCGCAGCGCTAACGCGCCGGTCCCAACCGACGTCGGTGTGCTGCTGGGCGATTCGATCGGCGAGATGTTCGGCTACTACGCCGCGGCCGACGTTGCCTTCGTCGGGGGCAGCTTGTTGCCGCTGGGCGGTCAGAACCTGATCGAGCCGATCGCCGTCGGCGTGCCCACGCTGTTCGGCCCGTACACGTTCAATTTCGCCGATGCGAGCGAGCGTGCGATCGACGCCGGTGCGGCGATCCGCGTCGCCGACGCCGACGCGCTGATCGCGAAGGTCGGCGCGCTGCTCGACGACGTCGCGGCGCGTGCCGCGATGCGCAAGTCCGCGCTGGCGTTCTGCGCGGCGCATCGCGGTGCGTCCGACCGGCTGTGGGCGTGGCTCGCGCCCAAATTGCCATCAAGTCCGTCCGGCTAACCTCTGAGCTGGCGGTTGATGTCTTCCAAATCCTGCTCGGAGAGCGTGCCTACAGCGGACTTGAGCCGCAGCACGCCGATCAGGTAGTTGAAATACGC
The DNA here is from genome assembly GCA_955652025.1 of Casimicrobiaceae bacterium. Taxonomy (GTDB): domain Bacteria; phylum Pseudomonadota; class Gammaproteobacteria; order Burkholderiales; family Casimicrobiaceae; genus VBCG01. The sequence goes on along the minus strand of CATPAO010000185.1, from coordinate 1,781 downwards.
TTGTGCGACGTCGTGCCGCGCCTGGAACACGTTCTGTTGCGTGTTCAGCACGTCGAGATTGGTTCGCACGCCGACTTCCTGCCCCAACCGGTTCGACTCGTACGCGACTTGCGCCGACTTGAGCGCCTGCTCGAACGCCTGGATCGAGGCCACCGCGCTGGTGACGCCGGTGAAGCCGGTCTGCGCATTGAAGAGCGCCGTGCGCTTTGCGAACTCCATGTTCTGCCGCGCGTTGTCCTGCAGCGCGATCGCTTCGCGGACCCTGGAATTCACGAACCCGCCCTGATAGATCGGTACGGTGAGCTGCACGCCGATCTGCGCCTGGCGCGACTCGAACGTCGCATTGAAGTTGGCCGAGGTCGAGCCGTTGCCGCCTTGCACCGAATAGCTGCCGACCAAGTCGACGGTCGGATAGTGGCCGGCGCGTTGCTTGTCGACTTCCAGTGTCGCGATGTCGAGGTTGTACTGCGCGATCCTGACGGCGAGATTTTCGGCGAGCGCGCGATCGACCCAGAAGTCGAGCGAGTTCGGCGAAGGCGGCACCGGCTCGAAGCCCGCGCCGACACGCTTGAGCGACGCCGGGAAGCGGCCGATGATCGCGCGGAGCGCGGTTCGCTTGTTGTCGAGGTCGTTCCGCGCGGAGATTTCCTGCGCGGCGATCGAGTCGAACTTCGCCTGCGCTTCGTTGGTGTCGGTAATCGTGGCGACGCCCACTTCGAAGTTGCGCTTCGCTTGCGCGAGCTGCTCGGAGACTGCCGCCTTCTGGCTGTCCGCCAACTCGACGGTGAACTCCGCCAGCAGAACGTCGAAGTACGACTGTGCGATGCGGAGAATCAGGTCCTGCTGCGCCGACGACAACGTGTAGTCCGCCTGCGCGACCTGCTGCTTCGCCTGGTCGTACACGATGCTGTTCTGCGGACGATAAAGCGGCTGCGACGCCGACACGCCGAGCGAGCCGAAGCGAAACGTGCGGTTGTTGATGTCGAGCGGCGGATCGCTGTGGACCGTTTCGTCGAAGTTGTTGAGGTTCGCCGCGCCGCTCGCGCTGACAAAGGGCAGAAGGCCGGAGCGCGCCTGCGGGACTTTTTCCTGCGTCGCGACCCACGAGGCTCGCGCCGCAGCGAGCGTCGGGTCGTTCTGCTGCGCCTCGCGATAGATTTGCAACAGGTCTTCGCCCGATGCGGATGCGGCGAAAAAGAGGCCGGCCCATGCGAGCGGCAGCACGGCGCGGGAAGCAAAGAGCGGCAGTCGTTTCATATTATTCGATCCCATGCGGTCAAAACAGGAAGCGTGCCGGTGTGGCGGCATTCACGAGCGGCTGGACGACAGTCTCGAAGAGATCCACCGACACCCGCGCGCCGGGTGCGGCCCATCGGATCAGCCGTGCCGTCATCGCCGGCGCATCGCCGACGATCGCGAACAGGCGTCCGCCCGGTTTCAACTGCTCGAAGAATCGTTCGGGCAGAAGCGGCGTCGAACCCGTCAGCGCGATCGCGTCGTAAGTGTCCTGACCGAAACCGCGCGCCCCGTCACCCGCCACCACCTGCGCGTTCCGGATGCCATAGCGCGCGAGCCTCGCACGGGCATCGGGAACGAGCGCATCGGAGATCTCGACGCTGACGACCGCCTCGGCGCGGCTTGCGAGCAACGCGGTGAAATAGCCGCTGCCGGTGCCGATCTCGAGCACGCTGTCGCGCGCCTCGAGTTTCAGCTCCTGCAGCACCCGCGCTTCCATCTTGGGCGTCCACATCCTGGCGCCGTTCGGAAGCGGTATCTCGAGG
>CATPAO010000184.1 GCA_955652025.1 Casimicrobiaceae bacterium | reverse complement strand
CGCGGAATGCGCGCGCGATCCGATCGAGATTGTAGGCGCCGAGTGGCCGAAGCTCGCCGCGCAGGTCAAAGCCGCGACGGTGACTGCCAAGCTTGCTTTCCATTCGCCATGCACGCTGCAGCACGGCATGCAAATTCGCGGCCAGGTCGAGTCCGTGCTGCGTGCGCTTGGATTCGAGCTGACACCGGTGGCCGACGCGCATTTGTGCTGCGGATCGGCGGGAACCTACGCCGTGCTGCAGCCCGAGCTCGCGGGCGCGCTCAAGACCAACAAGCTCAAAGCGCTCGAGGCCGGGCAGCCGACCGAGATCGCGACGGCGAACATCGGCTGCATGACGCACCTCGCCTCGGGAACGCGCACGCCGGTGCGCCACTGGATCGAAATCCTGGACGAGCGGCTCACGGAGATCGCGGGTGGGTGACGCGGGCGGGCCGACGCTGCCGCCGCGTTGGCGTGCCGACTTTCGACACTTCATCGCGATTCCCACGCGCTGGATGGACAACGACGCGTATGGCCACGTCAACAATGTAACGTACTACTCGTACTTCGACACGGCGGTGAACGACCACCTGATCCGCGCCGGAGGGCTCGACATCGCCAACGCCGCGGCGATCGGGCTCGTCGTCGAAACCGGCTGCACGTTCGCGAAGTCGTTGACTTTTCCGGAGATCGTCGATGCCGGTCTGTCGGTCACCCGCATCGGCACGTCGTCGGTCGTTTACGCGATCGGACTGTTTCGTGCCGGCGAGGACGAGGCGGCGGCCCTCGGCCGCTTCGTCCACGTGTGGGTGGATCGCATCACGCAGCGCCCGGTTCCCGTGCCCCCGGCGGTCCGCGACGCGCTCGAACCGTTGCTCGATGGCGGGAAAGCAGGATGAACAGCGGCGCGGCCGAGTTGCAGGTTTCTCTGCGATGCGCGCAGATGACGGCGGCGACGCGCGCCCGGGCACGGGCGTTGCTGGCGGCGTTTTTGGAGGATGACGCTCACTATCGCGCTTCGGCACCGGGTTACGGCGACGGCGGATTGCCGGCGCTCGAACGTGCGCTCGATCTCTTTCTCGCGCACCCGGAAATCGGCTTTGTCTGGATCGCACATGCCGCCGCGGACGACGTGATCGGTTGTTGCGTCGCGTGTTACGCGATCTCCACGTCGCGCGGCGCGATCGTCGTCAAGCTCGACGACGTCACGATTCGCGACGGCCGGCGCGGTCGCGGCGTCGGCGGCGCGATGCTCGATGCGCTGGCTGTGCATTTGCGCGCCGGCGGTATCGGCCGCATCGATACGGCGTGCCATCGCGAGAATGCCGGAGCATGGCGCTTCTACGAGCGGCTGGGATACCGGCCGCTGGACGAGGAGCGGATCGCGCTTCTTTTGTGAATGCGGACGCCGCATCCGATTCGCCGTCATTCGGCTCGGGCGACGACCGGATGGCGCGGGTCTTCGTCATCGTTCCCGCCGCCGGCGCCGGCACGCGCTTCGGTGGTGGCGTTGCGAAGCAGTATGCCGATCTTGCCGGGAGGCCGCTCCTCGCGTGCACGCTGGACCGGTTGGGAAGCTTGGCGTCCGAGCACACGTTCGTTGCGATCGCCCAGGATGACGTCGAATACGATCGTAGGATCGCGCCGCGCCGCGACGTTTCGGCGCTCCGCTGCGGCGATGCGACGCGCGCGGCCACCGTTCGCAATGCGCTCGCTGCGTTGGCTTTGCGCTGCATCGACGACGACTGGGTGCTTGTGCACGACGCGGCGCGGCCGTGCGTGCCGCGCGATGCACTGACGCGTCTCCTGCGCGAACTCGAAGACGATGCGGTCGGGGGATTGCTCGCGATTCCGGTGTCCGATACGCTGAAGCGCGCGGCGGATTCGAACGATGCGCCGCGGGTGTTGCGGACCGAGGATCGCGCGGACCTCTGGCAGGCGCAGACGCCGCAGATGTTTCGCTATGGCGTGCTCCGCGCGGCGCTGGCGCAGGACGGCGCGAATCGATGCACCGACGAGGCGCAGGCGGTCGAGGCGCTCGCGCACCCGCGCCTCGTCCTGGGCAGCGCGGCGAACATCAAGATCACGTATCCTGCGGATCTCGCGCTCGCCGCCGCGATCATCGCTCTCCAAGACGAAGGACGCTAGATGGATGTTCGCGTTGGCAACGGCTTCGACGTGCACGCGCTGGTCGCGGGTCGCGCGCTCGTCATCGGCGGCGTGACGATTCCGTACGCGCGCGGGCTGCTCGGCCACTCGGATGCGGACGTCTTGCTGCACGCGCTCGCCGACGCGATCCTCGGCGCGCTCGCGCTGGGCGACCTCGGCCACTTTTTCCCCGACACCGACCCACACTGGAAGGACGCCGACAGTCGCGCGCTGCTGCGCCACGTCGTCGCGCGGGCGCATGAAAACGGCTATGCGATCGGCAATGCCGACGCCACGGTCGTCGCCGAGGCGCCCAGGCTCGCACCGCACATCGATGCGATGCGCGCCAACATCGCGGCGGACTTGGCGTGCGACGTCGCGCGTGTCTCGGTCAAGGCGACGACCACGGAGCGGCTGGGTTTCACGGGGCGCGGCGAGGGCATTGCGGCGTTCGCCACGGTGCTGCTGATCGCGCGGTCGTAGCTAAGCGGATAGCGGTAGCGTCACCCGAGCGACGGTGCCGCCGCCATCGCGCGGCAAGAGATCGAAGTGGCCGCCATGCATGCGCGCGATCCGCTCGACGATCGCGAGGCCCAACCCCGCGCCCGCCGCACCATCGGCTCGCGCCCGCGCGGCGGTCGCGCGGGTAAACGGTTGCTTCAAGCGCGCGACCTCCGCTAGCGGAATACCATCGCCGCGGTCGGCGATATCGAGCACGATGCGGTTGCCGGCAGATGAGGTCGACACTTCGACCGGCGGCGCGCCATACGCGAGCGCGTTGTCGATGAGGTTCGCTGTAAGGCGCGACATCGCGGTGGCGCGCAGCGGCAGCGGCGGCAGCTCTCCGCGCGAGAACTTGATATCGCGGCCCGCGCGCGCGTAGCGATCGACCGATGCGGCGACGATCTGGTTCAGGTCCTTCGTCTCAAGTGCGGTCACGCCGTCGTCGCGCGCGAAATCGAGGAACTGGCCGATGATCCGGTCCATCTCCTCGATGTCCTCCACCATGCCGGCGCGCGTCGCCTCGTCGCGCGTGCTCATCTCGATGCCGAGTCGCAGGCGCGCCAGCGGCGTGCGGAGGTCGTGCGAGATCCCGGCGAGGAGCACGGCGCGATCGCGCTCGATCTGCCGCAGGTTGCCGATCATCGCGTTGAACCCGTGATTGACGGACGCGATCTCGGAGGGGCCGGTTTCCGGCAGCGGCGGTGGCGTCTCGCCGCGGCCGACGCGATCGACGGCGGCGTTCAGCTCGCGGAGCGGCCGGGCAAGATAACGCGCGAACGCGTAGGCGGCGATCAGCAGAAGCGCGATCACGATCAGCGCCCAGGCGACCGCGCGCCACGGGATTTCGTCGTCCGGCGGTCGCATGGGCAGCGGAAATCCGATCCAATAGCCGGCTTGGCCGGCTTCGACATGTACGAACAACTGCTGCAATCGCGGCGCAATGCGGAGCGACGTCCCGGGACCCAGCGCTTCCTTGAGGTGCTGCTCGAGTTGCTGCATCGCCGGCCCCATCGTCGGCGCGCCGATCATCGGCCGCTCGGCTTCCGGAATGATCCGCACGCCGTATTCGCGGCCGAGGCGCGCGAGCGTCTCGCGGCGCTCGGGCCCTTCGGCGCCTTCGAGCGCCGCACGAAGCGCCTTCAACTGTACGATCTTGGTTTCGCCGAATTGCCGCGCAATGAGCGCCGCGCGATCGCGATTGAACAAAAGAGCGGTCGTCAGCGCAGCCAGCGCGACGACGACGATCAACAGTAGCGTGAGACGCCCGAACAGCGAGCGTGGCCAGAGCGTCATGGCGCAGACTCCCCGGCGCCGGCGGGTGTCGCTCGCGCATCGCCCTCGGTCGCCGCGTTGTCCGGGACGTACACGTAGCCGAATCCCCAAACGGTCTGGATGTAGCGCGGATTCGTCGGATCGAGCTCCACCAGCTTGCGGAGCCGCGACACCTGGACGTCGATGGCGCGATCGAACACCTCATGGTCGCGCCCGCGCGCCAGCAGCATCAGTTTCTCCCGTGCCAGCGGCTGGCGGGGATGCTGGACGAACACCTTGATCAGCGAGAACTCTCCGGTGGTGAGCGACATCATTTGTCCGTCGCGCTCGAGCGTCCTCGCGGCGAGGTCGAGCACGTGCGCACCGAACGGAATGCGGCCGTCGGCGCTGGGTGCGCCGAGCGCCGCATGCTCGCCGTGGCGGCGCAGCACCGCGTGGATGCGCGCCACGAGCTCGCGCGGATTGAACGGCTTGCCGAGATAGTCGTCGGCGCCCATCTCGAGGCCGACGATGCGGTCGACGTCTTCGCCCTTTGCCGTCAGCATGATGATCGGCACCGTCTCGCCGGCGCCGCGCAGGCGGCGGCAAACCGACAGCCCATCTTCGCCCGGCAGCATCAGGTCCAGCACGATCAGATGCGGTGGATCGCGCTGCAGTTTCTTGTCGAGCTGATTCGAATCGGCGAGCGCGGCCACCTGGAATCCCTGCTCGGCCAAGTAGCGTGTCAACAGGTCGCGCAGGCGAACGTCGTCGTCGACGACAAGGATTTTCGGGGCAACGGATTTCGCGACCATGATCGAAGAGTCATTGGCCGCAATGGATGGCGGCTTCGGCAATTGGACACGAGCTTGGGGTGGTGCGCTCACCCTTCAGCGCATGCCGCTTGTAACCGATTGTAACCCCCGACCGCGCGCGCAACGTCCGGTTGCAATAGCGTTGGGTGAAGCGCGGAACGACGTTGGACAATGCGACCCTAACGACAAGAGCCAGCCCTTTTTCGTATCAACACGAGGCGAGGCCGGCGAATACCGAACATCCATTGAGGAAGGACTTCGCACCATGAATCATCGTTTGAACTCGCGGCTCGCGGCGATCTCGGCGTCCGCTTTAGTATTGTTGACCGCCGCCGCGGCGCTGGCGCAACCGGGGCCGCATCACGGCGGCGATTTCACCATGGCCATTGCCGCGCTCAAGGGCCAACTCAATCTCAACACGTCGCAACAGACGATGTGGGACAGCGCGGTCGCGCAATCGAAAGCGGCGCGCGACACGGCGCGGGCCAACATGGACAAGGTCAAAACTGCCATGACGACCGAGCTTGCGAAGACGGAGCCCGACCTTGCGGCAGTGGCCGCAGTCTCGGACGACGTGCAGGCGTCGAACAGTGCGTTGCGCAAGCAGGTGCGCGGCACGTGGCTCGCGCTTTACGCGACGTTGACGCCGGATCAGAAGGCCATCGTCAAGACCAGCCTGCAGAATCGGATGGCCAAGATGGAAAGTTTCCGGCAGAAGATGCTGGAACGCCGCGGCGGCTAGTTCGCCTACGCGGAACGCGGCGGCCGGTCTTCTTCTCCCCCGCATCGACGGCCTCCGTGGTTGAAGCGGGAGGCGGCATCGCGCCGCTTCCCGTTTTTTTTGGGGCTCGGCGAATGCCGCAAGGGCTTCGCGACGCCGCGACCTACTCAGTGTTTCATTCACAGCAACGAGCCGCTTGTCGTCATCAAGCCGCTCGTCTTGATAGGCTCAACGCACTCGGACGCCAGAAAAAAATAGTATTTCTATCAATACGCTAGAGAGCAAAACATCGAATGTCATGGGCATTAAATGGCTCGAAAGGGACCGTTCATCGCCAACCATACGGAAGGAGTTGTAAAATGATGTTCTTAGCGGAATAATCATCGTTGGTGAAATAGGCGCGAGAGCGCATCGAGCTCAACGGTCCCGCGGCTGGAATTTCCGGTGCCGCATCCCCCCCGCGGCCACGCGCGGGACCACCCTTTTCTCCTCCCCGCCGCGTGCGGCTCTTTCGCTGCTCCGAAAAGAGGAACCGACGCGGCGGGCTTTTCCTCCGCCACTTACGACGGGGCGAGCGCGTCGACCGGGGCAAGGGAGCGCTAAGGCAGCGGATACGAGCGCGGACGCCACAACCGGCTTCGGCTGGAGCGCGAGGCCAGCGTCGCGCACCCGCCCCGATGCGGCGCTTCCGATGTCGCCGGCGATCACCAGCGCCGGAATCGGTGCGCCGAATTCGTCGCGTAATAGCGCAATGACGTCGACGCCACAGGCGCCGTCGGTAAGCCGCAACCGGCGACGCGGCGCGCGGCGCCACCACGGCGAGCGCGAGCCGCGGCCGATGCGCGACGGCGTCGGGACGCATTTGGCGCCACGTTTGATTGAACGCGATCAACGCGAGCCACACCGCCGTCGGCGTAACGCCGACGTGATCCCACATGACCGCGCACAACAGCAACAGCGCGCCGAAACCCATCGAAGGCTACGACAGGTGCCAACGCGCATAGAGCGTGGCCACTTGGTCGGTCCGTGCGCGCGCGACGAGTTGCAGAGCGACGGAGGACAGCGGCGACACGACGTGACGCGGCCGGTGCGTGGTCGGCGACGCGGGCGAAGCGCGCTAACGGCGTTCGGCCAGCGGATCGACGGTGACGCCGCGCCGAGCGAGCTCGACGATCGCCTGCGATCGCGAATGCACGTTCAACGCCTTGAGGATCGCGCTGACGTGCACCTTGACCGTGCCTTCGGAAAGTTTGAGATCGCGGCAGATCAGCTTGTTGGGCTTCCCTTGCACGAGAAGCTGGAGCACTTCGGACTGGCGCTGCGTGAGGCCGAGTCCGCCCGATGCGAAACCCGGGACGTATGCTGCGCCGGGTGCGATGTCGGCGGCGACGCCGCGGCCGCCGCCGAGCACCGTGCGCACTGCGTCGATCAGCGCCTCGGAGCTCGCCGTCTTGGAAACGTATCCGCGCGCACCGGCGGCGAGCGCGGCGCCGACCGTCGCGCGATCGTGGGTCGCCGACAGCACGACGATCGGCAGGAGCGGGTAGTCGCGACGCAATTCCGCCAGGAGATCGAGACCGCGCGCGCCGGGCAGCGCGAGATCGAGCAGCGCGAGCGCCGTGTCAGGGTGACGCGCCAACGCGGTCAGGGTTTGCTCGCGATTGGCCGCGCCGATGACCGCAAGCCGCGGATCCACATGCGGCAACGATTGCTCGAGTGCGTCGACGATCAGCGGGTGGTCGTCGACGACCAGGATCTTCATCTATCACTCTAAGTCATTGAAAAATAGCGTACAGCCATCCGACGGTGCGCCTTCGTACCCGCTGGGCTACCCACTTTTCGAGTCGCCAGCATCCCGTTTTCCTCTGTTTGAGCCCCCAAACATTCCCGCAAACCATCATATCCACAGCCGGCATGCATTTTGCTGGCCAACCTGATACATGGCAAGCGCGCCTCACTGTTGGGCGCGATCCCAGTGCGGCAAGCCGCCCGATCACAGTCGGGATGAGAGTCGCCCGATGTTGCAAAGCGCTAGAGGAAGCTCTGCCTCCACGGTTGCGCCAGCGGAAACGGTGCAAGGATCCGGCATGCCTCCCGGACTTGCAACGGAGCCGCACGCGTCGCTGACCGAGCAGAATGGCGATCTTAGGGGCACCACCGCGGCACAAGCGATCCTTCGAGATTGCTTTGAAATGTTTCACGCCGCCGCGATCGGACTCGCCAAGCTCTCGATTGAAACCAGTAACGATCTTTTCGAGATGGATCGTTTGGTCACGATGGAGGAGATCTTCGCGTTCAGATCCACGCGCAATGAGTGGGCCAAGAAGTTCGACGCGGCGCTACGAGACCTCTTTGAGAGACGCCTCGCCGGCCAACGTCGCAAAAGACGTCGCCTCGATGAAGAGCTGTCGCTCAGTTCCTTGCGGGTGATGAGCGACGCCGATACCGACCGCCAGAGCGCGCTGGGAGACGCGGTAAAGCGCCTCATGGCGGCGGCGAAGCCCGAGCTCGATGCGCTCGACTATCGGGTGTCGGTCCTGTTCGATGAGCCAGCGAGCCGGAAGGTCGACAATCCGTTCTCCCCCGACTACCTGCTCGACGCGATCGGCTTGACCTCGCGATCGCTCTACACTGAGTCGCGTGTCTGGCGGCCTCTCATGGAGCGGATCGTGAGCGACTTCCTTCCCGCGATCAACAAGACCTACATCCAGCTCAATCGATTCCTCGCCGAGCGTGGGGTCCTCCCGGAGATCGGGGCGATGCTGCGCGCGCGGAGCGACCTGCGGCCTGTGGATGACGGGCGGCTCCTGCCACTGTTCAACCGTCTCATCAACGAAGTGGACCCGCGGTTGCAGGTCTGGCGCACGCTCGACCGCCGCGCCGCCACCGCTGCCAACTATCAACTGGCGCCACTCGCGGTCAATCCCTACCTCGCGGCAGCGGCGAACGTTCCGCGCCGCTCACAGGCCGGAGCGCTCGGTGTCGGCGGCTTTCCTGAGCTCGACCCGATGATGGCGGGTGGGGTGCTGTCTTCGGTACTCGAGACGCTCGACTACTGGCAGCGCGCCGATCCCATGGTCGAACATCTGCGCTCGGGCGCGCCGGTCGGAATCGACTTTGGGGTGACGCCGGTGAACCGCATTCCCTGGATCCACGCCGCAATCGCTCCTCAGGTCACGGACGAAAGCGGACGGAGCACGATCGATGTGGTTGGCTTCTTGTTCGACTACATCTTGCGTGACCCGTCGATTCCGCCCCGCATTCGTCTCATCTTTGACCGATTGCAGCTGCCCATCCTCAAGGTAGCACTGGCCGATCCGAGCTTCTTCGCCGAAAAGAATCACCCGGCGCGGCGACTGATCGACGAGCTTGCCGACGCGGCCATCGCCGCCGACGACGATGAACCCTACCGTAACGCGGTCGAGAGTCTCGCAACGTCGCTCGTGGATAACATTTGTGTCGAGTTCGTGATGGACACCGATGTATTCGAGCGCGCGTGCGGCACCCTGACGAAATTCACCGATGAGCGGCATGAACAAACGTCTCGGGTCATTCAGCCGCAGGTGGACGCCGGCCTGGCCGCGGAATCCCGCGACGCCGATCGTTCACAGGTGGGTGTGCTCATTCGCAACAAGCTCGCCGGCGTCGAAATTCCCTTCGACGTACGAGCCTTTGCCGGCACCGTTTGGGCCGAATACCTTACGCATATCCGGCAGACTGAGGGATCCAGGTGCGATTCCTACGCTGCCGCGGTCCAGACCTTGGACGACATGTTGTGGTCCATTGCGGTCAAGGAGCGCACGGGCCAGAAGGCCAGACTCTCGAAGATGATTCCGTCGCTCGTTCGCAGCCTGCGCGCAGGAGCAGCCGCGGCGCAGGTGAGGAACGATAAAATGAAGCGCTTCCTAGACGCGCTGTACGAGTTGCACATCGCGGCGATCAAGCCAGGCGGGGCCAGAACCGACGGCGCCTCGACTGCAGCGAGTCCGGTGGCCACTTCGTCGCGCGCGGGCAAGCAAATCGAAAATGTGCACGATTTCATCGCCGATATTGTGTTGGGCACGTGGCTAGCGTTCGACAAAGAAGGAACGCGCGTCGATGCGCAACTGAGCTGGATCAGCCCGTTGCGCGCTACCTACATCTTTGTGGGCCGAGCCCAATCGGAGGTGATGGTGTTCACGCCGGAGGAGCTCGCGTGGGAGGTGAGCGCGGGCAAGGCGACACTGATCCTAGAGCCGGTGCCGTTGTTCGACCGCGCAGTGAGCGTTACGCTGGATTACCTGGCCGAGCAAAAGGCGAAGCGGGACGACGACGCGCAGAGCGCAACCCCCGTTGGGCTGCCGCCCGTGGGGAGTTCCGTCCCCGCAACGGCGTAAACCCGACCCGCAATCTCGCGTTCCGCGAACCGTTAGGACTCGCTTCGCGTTCGGCCCGATAACGCGCGCGGATCCACTTGCCCGTGTGCAGGTCGCGGTAGCGGAAAGGGTTGAACTCGATCGCCATCGCAGGAGATTACTGTGTCGCGCGGCAAGCGCACAATCCCAGGATTAGGAAGGCATCTTCCTTCCTCCCACATCGCCCTCGGAGGAACCATGGATATTTCGGACCGGCAATTTTCAGAACTTCTAATGGGGCTAATACGCGCTCAGGCGGCTGCGCTTTCGGCGATCACGATTCCAAATGATGTCGCCGTGAAAATAGTCCCAGCATTGCAAGCATCGGGCGGTATCACGCCTCGTGAGCCACTCTCATTGTCGACCTGGCCATCTCGGGCGCTGCTTTCGGCCATCACTGGCAGTCGGATTGATCCACGGGACCTGCAAGGTCTGCTGGAACGTCCTTCTCTATGAGCCGGAAGGGGTAGAGCAAAAACGGGGATGTGCCGAGCGCGAAGAGCATCCACGCACGATGCGCCACCAAAAGGCGAAGCGTGCAATGCCTATTACGATCAGAGGCGTCGCCTGAACCGGCTACCACCATCCCGCTCGCGGAAATATTGGCGAATGGGACCTGCCATATCGCCCATCTCCCGAACGGCGGTTCCAGGCTCGGCCGCAGTCTAGGCCACACCATCGCCGATCTGGATGCGCGTGGTGTGGCGCTGGCGGCGATTCAGGGCTTGAACACGAAGGTTGAGGAACAGGCCTCAAACGATCGGCGAACAGCAACGCGAAATCGCCGAGCTTCGCCGGATGCTCGTGGAT
>CATPAO010000183.1 GCA_955652025.1 Casimicrobiaceae bacterium | reverse complement strand
GGTTACTTCTGCACACTGCTCGACTCCGCGCTCGGATGCTTGATCCATTCGACGCTTCCGAGGGGCATTGGATACACAACGCTGGAGCTGAAGGTCAACCTGATCCGTTCACTCCGCGACAAGGGGGGTCCGGTACGGGCCGAGGGCAAGACGATTCATGTCGGCAGCCGCGTGGGAATCGCCGAAGCGACCAACACACGTCGATGGGAAGAAGTACGCGCACGCGACTACCACGTGTCTAATATTCCGCTCCTCTAGTGCCCGCGCCGGTCCCGCTTGTCGACTGCCTCTCGGGAGAATCGCAACAATGTGATGATGACCGCGAGCCGCTCGACACGCTCGCGCGCCATCGCCTGAGCGATCGCGAGAGTCTTGACGATCTGGCACGCTTGTTCCCTGCGTCGGAGTCGATTGATGGTCAGCAAGCCATTGCCGCAGTCTTCATTCGCTCCGATTATCAATCGCTTCTCAAACCTGAGCTTAGCCGCGTAATGAGCCAATCTCGCCTGAAGTCGCCAAGCGGCAACGATATCATCGACATCCTCATCCGCCGCCTTCGGGCGCCACCAGATGATGGCGAATCGAGAAGTGGACCCCTCAATTAACCGTTTCGGCGGTCGGTCTGGTGCTGGGCCTTCGTTGCGCATAGCATGCGAAATCTCGTTCATGCCATGGCGTGCTGTCCGCGGAGGTGATGTTGGGATTTGCTTATCGAAGGAGATTATGTGAACGCGATGAAGATGCTGGGAATCGTACTGGTCATTGGCGGCATACTGGGGTTGGTGTACGGCGGCTTCACCTACACGAAGGAGGCCCACGAGGCCAAGATCGGACCAATCGTAATATCGGTAACGGACAAAGAGACGGTGAACGTGCCGATCTGGGTTGGTGTGGGGGCGATCGTGATCGGCGGACTGCTCCTGGTCTTCGGAAGCAAGAAGAGCTAGCCGATCAACAATTCGAGCGAAAGGGGGTGGCTTGACCCGATCGCGAACGCGCTCAGGGAATTTCTGAACCCGTGAGACGGATGGCCGGCTTGCCCAGCTGATCGCAACGCTGCTGCAGAAAGCGGCGGACCGCCGGATCGGATTCGAGGCCGATCGCTCGTTGATATGCATCCTCAGCCGCTTCGGCGTCGCCCGCGCGCGATAGCAATCCCGCACGCGCCGCCCAGTAAGGCTGATAGTCGGCGAGCCGCGAATCGCCCGCCACTGCGGCGAGCGCGCCGAGTCCCTCCGCGGGCCCGCGTGTCTCGGCCAACGCAACGGCGCGGTTGATTGCCACCACGGGCGAACCGGTGATGGCTTGCAACGCATCGTAAATCTGCACGATCGCTGCCCAGTCGGTGCGTCCGGTCAGTCGCCGAATCGCATGCGCCGATTGTGCCGCCGCCTCCAGTTGATAGCGGTCGATCGCGTTCATTTCGCTCGCGCGCAACAGCAGCGCTTCGGCCTCCTCGATCAACGGTGCGTTCCACAACGCCGGATCCTGATCCGCGAGTGGCACGTATTCGCCTTGCGCGTCGCGTCGCGCACCGCGCCGCGCTTCGGCGTGAAGCATGAGTGCCAGCAAGCCGAGCGCTTCGGGCTGTTCGGGCAGCAGCGACACCACCAGCCGGCCCAGCCAGATCCCTTCTTCGGCGAGGTTGCGGCGGCGCGCTTCGGTGCCCGCGGGGTCGGACCAGCCTTCGGCGAAGACCGCGTAGATGGCCTCGAGCACCGCGTCGAGGCGCCCGCGCAATTCGTTGTGCTCCGGCACGTGGAATGGAATACCGGCCTGCCTGATCTTGCTCTTGGCGCGCACGAGACGCTGGCTCATCGTCGCCGGCGCGACCAGAAATGCCGACGCGATCGTGCCGGCGTCGAAGCCGAGGATGGTCTGCAGCATGAGCGGCGCGCGCACGGTGGGTTCGATCGCCGGGTGGGCGCAGGCGAACATCAGGCGCAAGCGATCATCGGGGATCGGTGCGTCGCTCGCGGCGGCCGCGTCCATCTCATCAGCGATCAATTGCAGATACATCGAGCCGTCCTCGGCGCTACGCCGCCGCCGGGCCGCGTCGATCATCTTGCGCCGTGCGACGGTCAGCAACCAGGCTTCGGGGTTCGCGGGAATGCCGCTGGCGGCCCAGCCGACCAGTGCTGCGGCGAAGGCGTCGGACAACGCATCCTCCGCCCCCGCGACGTCGCGCGTGCGCGCCGCGAGAAAGGAGATCAGCTTGCCATAGCTGCGCCGAGCCACCACCTCGGCGATCGCACGGGCTTGCTCATCGTCCTCTCGCGACATCGCGCACCGCTTTACATCACCCAGATCGGGCGGACTTCCATCGCGCCGTGCGCCGCGCCGGGACAACGTGCCGCCCAGGACAGCGCGGCGTCGAGGTCGGGCGCTTCGATCAGGTAGTAACCGCCGAGTTGCTCCTTGGCCTCGGCATAAGGCCCGTCCAGCACGCTGCTCTTACCGTTGGGGGCGCGCACCGTCGTCGCCGTGGAGGTCGGTTGCAGGCGATTCCCGCCGACGTAGACGCCCGCTTTTTTCATCGCTTCGGTATAGGCGGCGTAGGCGGTCATCATCTGGCCGGCCGCCTCCTTGCTCGCGGACAGCATGCCCGCCTCGTTTCCGTAAATCAGCAATAGATATTGCATGGATCGCTCCTTGGTCCGTTGTGGCGGGCAATATACTCCGCCATGACAATGACGCTCGAGCGGGTCGCATTTCGACACGATCGGTGATCTGGAGCGCAAGGCTGACGATGGCGCCGGACCTCAGCAGGTGCTTGAACGATGCCGTGACTCCGGCGACGCTGAAGCCTCCGACCGCGCAGTCACGCTGCCGAGGCAACGCCGATTTCAGCGTCTTTCAGTACGCGATCAAATCCGCACGTTGCTTCGCGTCGGCGAGCCCCGAAAACGGCATCACGTTACCCGGTATCACTTTTTGCGTGCGCCCCAAGCCTACAGCTTGACCGACCTTCGTCGCCTCCACCATTTGACGGCGAAGTACACGACAATTGCCGCCGCAATCGCGGTCATCGCGACTCTGCCGGACTGTTCGATAAAGGCCAGCGCTTGATCGATCTGCTGGCGAAACACGACCCCGATGCCGAGATATAGCGCCGTCCACAGCGCCGCGCCGAGCGCGCTGTAGAGCAGAAACCGTGTCGGGAGGAATTTCTCTGCGCCGGCGAGGGACGGTGCGAGCGTCCTCACGCCCGGGATGAACTCGGCGACAACCAACAGCGCCCCGCCCCAGCGCTCGAAGTGCTTGTCGGTTCTGCCAATACTCGAATCCGGCGTTACCGCGAAGCGGCACAGCGCACCCATCGCCTGCCTGCCGTAGCGTCCACCCACGACGTACAGGGCGACCTTGCCAAGCATGGAGGCGACGCACGACACGCCGGCAACCGGCAACGCGGAGACCCATCCGTCGGTAACTAACGCCCCAGCGACGATGAGCAGTGGGCCTGATGGAATCGGCGGCCCTATCTGTTCTAGCAATACCGCTCCAAACACGAGCAGCAACCCATGTTCCTGAAACACAGCACCTAGCGTATCCATCACCGGCGGAGCTTACCCGACCGCCTGCGCGGGGTGAATGCTGTGCAAGCGCGGCGGTATGATCCC
The DNA here is from genome assembly GCA_955652025.1 of Casimicrobiaceae bacterium. Taxonomy (GTDB): domain Bacteria; phylum Pseudomonadota; class Gammaproteobacteria; order Burkholderiales; family Casimicrobiaceae; genus VBCG01. The sequence continues at coordinate 3,285 of CATPAO010000183.1, read as the reverse complement.
GTCTAGAATCGGGAAAACTGGCGGGATATTCGGTGCAGTGATGGATGTACCCGCCAACTTCTGGCGCAAACCGCATTGGAATGCTCAAGGCGATGGTTGCCGAGATCTGCGGCATGAACGACGATAGGCCTGAGCGCGTCACGAGCTGACATTCGCGTTCCGAAAGGCCTCACGGAACGCAATCATCCCCCGCAAAGGAGGGCCCAGCATGAGCACGATCACCGCCAAGGACGGCACGCAGATTTATTACAACGACTGGGGCAGCGGACAGCCCGTTGTATTCAGTCATGGCTGGCCGCTCTCGGCGGACGCCTTCGAGGACCAGATGTTTTTTCTCGCGTCTCGCGGCTATCGCTGCATCGCCCACGACCGCCGCGGCCACGGCCGCTCGAGCCAGCCGTGGGGCGGTAACGACCTGGACACCTACGCCGACGACCTCGCCGCGCTCGTGACCGCGCTCGATCTCAAGAATGCGATCCATGTCGGCCATTCCACCGGCGGCGGCGAAGTCGCGCGCTATATCGGCCGGCACGGCACCCAACGGGTGGCGAAGGCGGTGCTGATCGGCGCGATCCCGCCGCTAATGCTGAAGACGCCTGCCAATCCCGGCGGCTTGCCCCTCGAGGTCTTCGACGGCATCCGCGCGGGGGTTCTCGCCGACCGCTCGCAGTTCTGGAAGGACCTCAGCCTGCCGTTCTATGGCTACAACCGGCCGGGCGCCAAGGTCTCCGAAGGCGTGCGCGAGTCCTTCTGGCTGCAGGGCATGATGGCCGGCTTCCCTGCGTCGTACTATTGCATCAAGGCCTTTTCCGAGACCGATACAACTGAGGACTTGAAGAGATTCAATGTACCGACGCTGATCCTTCATGGCGACGACGATCAGATCGTTCCGATCGGGGCTTCCGCGATGCTCTCGTCGAAACTGGTCAAGAACGCCATGCTCAAGGTCTACAAAGGGGCGCCGCACGGCATGTGCACGACCCACAAGGGCCAGGTCAACGAGGACCTGCTTGGCTTTATCAAGGGCTAGGCTGCGCGGATCCGAACCGCGGTCGCCACTCATTCCCTCGGAGAAATGCGCCATGCCGAACTATCAAGCTCTACACGCCCCGGGACAGCGCCGTCGTGTTCATCGATCATCGGCCTCAAATGCTGTTCGGCGTCAGAAGCACCATGCGTTCGAGCTTTGCCAACAAATCCAGATCCGCCGCCAGGGCACCGCGCCCTCTGTCCCATTGTCCTTCCATTTCGCCTTGGTCACCAAGGCGCCGACGATGAGCGAGACCAGTTCGGCAAGAAGGTCCCGCATTGTTTCGATCCATTTTTGCCGATTTGCGGAGACAACGTTCGCGCTGAACTGACGCCTTGCGACCGTAAGCGTGACCCATGGACCGGCTATGGATGCTACGAGGGCGGTGCCCGCTGAGATCAGGCTCATCAATAAGGGGTCCATGGTTAGCTGACATGCAGTCCCGTGGCCAGCATATCGAAGAAAATACAATACAACGCGATCGGTATCGGAAGACCTATCAGCGTGCCGGTTAGATAAGCGCGGAACTTGATGCCCGACATCGCGAGTGTGTAGTTCAATGCGGGCGCCGTCTGGAACAGGAGGCGTAGCAGCGCGACGCACAGGATTGGATGGGCGTCGAGCTCGCGCAGGACCCTGATGGTAAGTCGGTTCTCGAGCGCCCTGAGTGCGTCCCCGCCAACGGCCCGGACGATCACGAAGGTCAGCGCACACGAGGCGATGGCCGCAACGTAGGTGGCCACAAATCCCCCCATCCGGCCCAGCGCAAGCACTGCCGCGGCGAGAAAAACCCAACCGGGAATCTGGATCAGGTTGCCGAGCGAAAAGAGCGCGGCGAACAGCACCAGCCCACCGATTTGGTGCTGCAGGATGACTTGCCGCACGAATGCCAGATTAAAGTGATCTCGCAATCCTGAGAGCTCAAAGACAAGCAGCAGGACGCCCAGGAAAAGGCCCACACTGAGCAATCGCTTGTAGCGTCGGACAAAGGGGATCACAAGGTCAAGAGCTAAAGAGCGCGTCATCGCTTTTACTATGCCAGATAGGGGGTGCCATCCCTGTGCGCGTACCCTCCGAGTTTCGGATCGAAAGCCAAGTCGATGTCGGGATAGACAGTGGATAGGGGCACTGCGTGAAAGAACAGCGGTCTTACCGCCTGAACAGCATCGACGCGCCGATAATGACCAGGATGAGCGGCCACCATTGATGGAACAGTGGCCCGAGCCGCGGCAGGTATCCCATGTTTGACGCGAGCAATAAGCAGCCCACCGCGATCAAAACGAGAGCGCCGACGTTAGATCGAACCCGCATAGGGTTCTCGCCATCATGCCAGGAATTGGAGGGTGTTATGACTGAAGGAACAAAAGCGCGTGTCGTCGGTTTCAACCATGTCGCTCTCGAGGTCGGCGACATCGAGGCGGCCCTAGCCTTCTACGGTCGGTTGTTCGATTTTGAGCTTCGAAGCAAAAGCGATTCTATGGCGTTCATCGATCTGGGAGACCAGTTCATCGCGCTCCAGAGAGGCCGGACACAATCCGCCGACGAGGGACGCCATGTTGGACTTGTCGTCGATAATAAGGAGGCCGTTCGCAAAGCATTGAGCGACGCAGGCATCGAGACGCTGCCTGGACCGTTTCTCGATTTTCTCGACCCGTGGGGCAACCGGATCGAGATCGTCGCGTACGAAAATATCCAGTTTACTAAATTGCCGAACGTGTTGCGCGGTATGGGACTCGCGCATCTGTCAAAGAACGAGACGGCGATCAAGGAGCTCACGGACAAAGGCATGGCGCCGAAATGAAGGGACGCCCGCACTAAGCTGACGGCTTTGCCGAGGCGGCGTATGGATCGAAGGGTTCGATTTCGCGGCGCGATGAGGCGCTGTCGAGCCGCGATCCGAGCGGCCGTATCTATGCTTTTCCTACCGCCGTGTCGCCGTTGGGCGTTCGCTAACCCACGTCAGAGGTAGCGGAAAATAGCTCGCAGAACAGCATTGCGGCATGCGCGCACTGCCCCGCGCCAGTTGCCGCTGGGCGGCACTACGGAGCCATCGTTGTGCCGGTACGCGTTCGCATCGAGCGGCAGAAGCATCGAGAACATAGCCTACCTCCCCGAATCATGGGCCGTGGCCGGGGTGAAATTTCGCCCCGTCAGGCCGTACAGGCACTGATCGTGCCAGCCGCAGTGTCTGCCTAAGCGATGCCTAAGCGATGCCTAAGCGTGCCCACGCGCTGGTCGAGAGCGGCCGCGCCATC
>CATPAO010000182.1 GCA_955652025.1 Casimicrobiaceae bacterium | reverse complement strand
CCATCATCCATAGGAACCGTTGACGCGCGCTCGCGGCGGCGCGCTGCGCGATCACAAATGTGGCGAGCGCAATAGCGAGCCAGGACGAGAGCAGCGTATCGAGCGTCACCAGATGCGCGTTGCCGAACCACCAGAGCGATCCCGCCAAGGCGAGCGCCGAATACGCACCGACCTCCGGCCCGGCAATCCGCCATCCGGCGTAGCCGATCGCGAGCACGGCGAGGAATCCGGCCAGCGCGGGCACGAGGCGAACCGCGCCTTCGCGCACGCCGAACGCGCCGATCGCAGCCGCGGTCAGCCAGTATTGCAGCGGCGGCTTCTCGAAGTACTTGAGACCATTCACGCGCGGCGTCAACCAGTCTTGCGTGACGGTCATTTCGCGGGCGATCTCCGCGTATCGCCCCTCGTCCGGATGCTGCAGCTTCCGCTGGTCGATATTCGCGAACCAGGCGGCGGCGAACAGCGCGATGAGGACGATCCACGCGGCGCGGGGAAGGGCGGCAAACATTGCGATGCGTGGCAGATTCGCGGTGTGCGAGCGGCAAATCGATCATTTTACGGTATCGGCCTTGCCCGCCGGCGCGCGTTCCCGCTACCATTGCCCGATGAGCGCGACGTCCGTCATCTCCGCCAATCGCTGTTGTCGCCGCAGCACCCGGCGCTGACGGAGTCGCTCGCGAGGCCGCCGGCCACTCTTGTCCGGCGGCTTTTTCATTTCCCGATCATGCCCAATCCGCTCTCGCTCTACGACAACTACACGCGGACGCTGCGTCCGTTCGAGCCTCTCCGTAAGGGCGGCGCGATCGGCCTCTACACGTGTGGCCCCACCGTTTACGATTACCAGCACATCGGCAACTACCGGACATTCATTTTCGAGGACGTACTGCGCCGCGTGCTCGAATGGAACGGCTATCGCGTGAACCACGTGATGAACGTTACCGACGTCGGACATCTAACGTCCGACGCCGACACAGGCGAGGACAAGATGGAAAAGGGCGCGCGGCGTACCGGGAAGACTGCGTGGGAGATCGCGCAGCTCTACACCGACGCCTTTCTTGCCGATTTGAAACTCCTCGACATCGAGACGCCGACGGTCCTGTCGCGTGCGACCGAACACATCCCGCAACAGATCGCATTCATCGCCGATATCGAAAAGAACGGGTTCACGTATCGAACGTCCGACGGCATCTATTTCGACACTAGCAAGCAATCCGATTACGGCTACCTCGCGCGCCTCGACATCATGGGGCTCGAGGCGGGCAAGCGTGTGGACCTGGGCGAAAAGAAGCATCCCACCGATTTCGCGCTGTGGAAGTTTTCTGCGCCCGGCGAAAAGCGTCAGATGGAGTGGGACAGTCCGTGGGGACGTGGCTTTCCCGGCTGGCACATCGAATGCTCGGCGATGGCGCAGGAGTACCTGGGCGACTACTTCGACATCCACTGCGGCGGCGAGGATCACATCCCGGTCCACCACACGAACGAAATCGCGCAGACCGAGGCGCGCGTCGGGACGCGACTCGCGAACTTCTGGCTGCACGGCTACTTCCTTCTGATGAACGACGCGAAGATGGCGAAATCGGCCGGCGAATTCCTGCGCCTGCAATCGTTGATCGATCGCGGCTACGATCCGCTTGCATTTCGCTATCTCTGCCTGACCGGCCACTATCGGACCCAGCTCAATTTCACTTGGGACGCGCTCGACGCCGCCGCAACCGGGCTCGCGCGAATGCGCGCCGGATTCCATGCGTTACTCGCCGACGCGACCACACGGCCGGACGTCGCGCATACGGATCGGTTCACCGATTTCGTCAACGACGACTTGAACACGCCGCGCGCATTGGCGCTCGCGTGGGAGGTCCTGCGCGGCGATCTGCAGCCGGCAGTGAAGCGCGCGACGCTCGCGCCGTTCGATCGCGTGTTCGGTCTGGGGCTCGCGCAATGGTCGCCGCGCGAAGTGTCGGTGCCCGATCCGATCAAGGCGTTGGCCGACGCGCGCAACTCCGCGCGCGTAGCGAAGAATTGGGCCGAAGCGGATCGGCTGCGGGTCGAGCTGCAACAGGCCGGGTGGGAAATGGAAGATCGCCCGGACGGCTACGCGCTCAAGCGCAAGTCCTAAGCGCCAAATCCCCGCGCGATTTTCCCGTCGCTGCACGATACGCCGCGACGCTTCGTCGCCATCCGCTTTCGTTCGTACCGCGTTTCGTGAGTTTGGTCGCATGCCCGTTGAGCGTGACGGACGGGCTCTCTAGGATCCACGCTGACATCACGACAGGTGTGCGGCGGGGTGAATCCAAACCGCACGCCGAACGCATCCAAGGGACATGAACGCAAGGACGCCGGTCGATGAATCTGAAACCCAGACGACAGGCATCTAAGCGACAGAACCCGTGCATTTCGCCACGGTCGGCGGACGGAACGAACGAAAGCGACAAGGAGAGCTGATCATGTATCAAACCGAATTTCGCATCTCGCTACCCGCCGTGGCCGTGGCCGCGATCATCGCGCTCTGCGTGACCGGCGGTACCGCCGCGCTATTTCAATACACATCCACCGAGGCGCCGGCCGCCATTCACACGTTTATCGCATCGACGCCATCGACGGCAGCACTTCCGATGCGCGAAATCGTGCCGAATCGCGTCGATGTCATCGCCGTGCGTGAGCCCGCACGCGTTTCCGCGATCGGATCGCATCCGGCGTCCCGCGAGCGGAGCTAGGTGACAGGCCCTACTTTTTTGTGACGCTTCTCTCCCCCAGAGGAAGCGCGAAGGGCCGGGAAACCGGCCCTTCGGTTTTTTGGGGAACCGCATTGGCGGGTGGTCAATACATCCGCTCGATACGACCCGAATAAAGCACCGGTCCCGTCGGAAGCCCGGTCGGCGACCCGCCCGCAGGCTCGAGGCTCACGGCGAGCGCGGGAATGTTGGCGAGCGCGACATCGGACGGACCGACCAGCGGCACGCGCGCAATCCCGCCGGCCGGCAACACACCGAGCGAGCGGGGCGGCTGCCCGTCCGGCAACATCCAGAGCTCGAGCGCGCGGCCCGGCGCGATCGGCGCCGCGCCAACCGCTTTTACGAGCAGGAACGCATCGGTCCGCCGGGCGCTCGCGATCAGCGCTGGCTTGCCGTCGGGACCGGCCAGCACGGCGACGATCGGGGGTGCCTCCGGTCTCGGCGTCAGCAGGGCCACGCCGAGCGCCAGCGCGGCCGCAAACCCGAGCGCCGCCAGCCCGCGCCAGACCGGGAGGCGTCCCCACCAACGGTCGGACGCGTCTGCCACGCGCCCCTCGGCAAGGCCGAGCCGGGCGGTAATTCGCATCCAGACCTTGGGCGGTGGGTTGACCCCCGGTAAGGCCACGGCCAGCGCCGCCAGCCGCTGCTCCCATTCCCGGATCGCGTCTGCAACGGCCGGCTCGGTCCGGGCTGCCCGCGCGAGCCGCGCCCGCGGGCGCGATGGCAGCGTCCCCAGGGCGAATTCGGCCGCCAGCCGGTCGAGGCGGTCGCGGCGATCGGGACGGGAATAATTCATCGGAGCACTTGCGGCGGTGACTCGCGCCGATCAACGCGCATAGCCGGCGCTATCCAGACACCGCTTCAGCCGCTCGAGGCCCCGGCGCACCCAGGACTTGACCGTTCCCAGCGGCTCCCGCAAATG
>CATPAO010000181.1 GCA_955652025.1 Casimicrobiaceae bacterium | reverse complement strand
GTCCCGCAGCAGTTCAACGCCGCGCGACGCGACGGCAACGCCGACGACAAAGCGCAGGAATACGCGGGCGTCGGTTCCCGTCAATTCGATCGGCGCGGGGGCGAGCTCGCGCGGCTCGAACGTCGCGCCGTCGAAGCCCCCGGTCAGCAGCGCGGGCAAGCGCGACACGTCGATCGCGTCGGCGGCGGCGAGCGCCGGCGCCAGCGCGAAGGTTTGATTGCCCGCGAGTGCGCCATGCTCGCGCATGATCGTGGCGAGCGCGTCGACGTCGTCGAGCACGCAGGGCAGTGTCGCCCGCGCAGCTCGATCGCCTTCGAGGCCGGCCACCAGCGTGACGGGAAGCGCGAATAGCGTGACAGCCATCGCATCGTCGCCCGCAGCGGACTCCGCCTCCGCGAGACGCCGCCACAAATGGCGGTAGATCGCGGCGGACGGCGCCGACGCGAGCACCTGCGATAGCGCGTCGCCGTTGCCGGCGCGTATCAGCGCGCCGAACTCCGCGACGATTTCCGCATCGTGCAGATCGCTTTCGCGCCCGGTTACGCCGCCGAGACTCGCCCGCGTCAGCGCATGCATTGCCGCGGCATGCGCCGGCGCGGCCGCGGCGGACGGCCAGATGCGTGGGTCGGAAATCGCGGCCATGGACATTCGACGGCATACTCGTCGCAGGTGTTCGCCGCGACATTCTCCATTCTCGCATGCGCAGGCAATCCGCCCCGGTGGTCTATGATGCGTGGAAGATGACCCGTTGGGGAGACATCGATGTACAAGCATCTAATGGTCGCGACCGATGGATCACGCATCTCGGCCAAGGCGGTGACGCACGCCATCGCGCTGGCACAAGCGCTATCGGCGAAATTGACCGCGTTCTACGCGTCGCCCGACTTCCCGCTACCCGCGTTCGCGGACGGCATCGCGTACGTCCCGTATTCGGAGAAGGACTACAAGACGATGGCGACAAAGGAAGCGACCCGGATCCTGTCCGGGGTCAAGCTGAAGGCGGAAGCCGGCGGCGTCGAATGCAATACGCTGCACACGATCGGCGGTGCGCCGTGGGAGGCGATTCTTGCCGCGGCGAGAAAGGCCAAATGCGACGCGATCGTCATGGCGTCGCATGGCCGTCGCGGCGTTACCGCGCTGTTGCTCGGCAGCGAGACGCAACGAGTCCTCACCCACTCGAAACTGCCGGTGCTCGTCGTGCGTTAGCGTGTTCGCGCTCGTCCCGCGTCGTACGGCGCGTCAGGCGCGGCAATGGGAGGCGCCCACGATACAATATTGTTTTCTATAGAAAAACGGCACGATGCGCGTCTCGAACTATTTCATTTCGACGCTGAAGGAAGCACCCGCCGAAGCCGAGACCTTCAGCCATCGCCTGATGTTGCGCGCCGGCCTGATCAAGCGCCTCGCCGCCGGGATCTACACGTGGATGCCGCTCGGCGTTCGCGTATTGCACAAGGTCGAGGCGATCGTGCGCGAGGAAATGAATCGCGCGGGCGCCATCGAGCTCTTGATGCCGGTGATCCAGCCGGCGGAACTCTGGCAGGAATCCGGGCGCTGGGGAAAATACGGTCCGGAGCTGCTGCGGCTCAAGGACCGGCACGAGCGCGACTTCGTCGTTCAGCCGACCTCCGAGGAAGTGATCACCGATATCGCGCGCAAGGAGCTCTCGAGTTACAAGCAGCTCCCGATCAATTTCTATCACATCCAGACCAAGTTCCGCGACGAAGTTCGGCCGCGCTTCGGCGTGATGCGCTCGCGCGAATTCATCATGAAGGATGCGTACTCGTTCGACGCCGACAAGGAGTCGCTCAAGCGCTCGTACAAGATCATGTACGACGCTTACACGCGGATCTTCACGCGGATGGGACTCGAGTTTCGCGCCGTCGACGCCGATACCGGCAACATCGGTGGCTTTGCGTCGCACGAGTTCCAGGTGCTCGCCGACGCCGGCGAGGACGCGATCGCCTATTGCCCGACGTCCGACTACGCGGCGAACGTGCAGCTGGCGGAGGGCCTCGCCCCGGCGGCGCCGCGCGCCACGCCGAGCGAACCGATGCAAAAAGTGCCGACGCCGGGCCAGTCGACCTGCGAGGAAGTCGCCGCGCTGCTCGGCCTGCCGCTCACGCGCACGGTGAAATGCTTGTTGATCTACGCGCAGGACAAGGTACAGATGCTGCTCGTGCGCGGCGATCACACCGGCAACGAAGTGAAGATCGGAAAGCTGGCCGGTATCGGCACGTGGCGCTGGGCGAGCGACAGCGAGATCGTCGCCGCGACCGGATGCAAGCCCGGTTATCTCGGCCCGGTCGGCATCCCCGCGGCGATGCCGCTGATCGTCGATCGCACCGTCGCCGCGATGAGCGATTTCGTTTGCGGCGCGAACGAGGCCGACTTCCACTTGCGCGGCGTCAACTTCGGTCGCGACTGTCGCGAGCCGAACTTGGTCGCCGACATCCGCAATGTGATCAAGGGCGATCCGTCGCCCGATGGCAAGGGTGTGCTCGACATCATGCGCGGAATCGAGGTCGGGCACGTCTTCGCGCTCGGCAACGTCTATTCCGCCGCGCTCGGTGCAACTTATCTCGACGCCGGCGGTCAGTCGCACGTGCTGGAAATGGGCTGCTATGGCATCGGGATCACCCGAATCGTCGCCGCCGCCATCGAGCAGAACAACGACGCCAAGGGAATCGTTTGGCCGCAGGCGCTGTCGCCGTTCGCCGTGGCGATCGCGCCGATCGGCTACGACCGCAACGACCCGGTCCGCGCCGCCGCCAACCGCTTGCACGACGACCTCACCGCCGCCGGGGTCGAGGTGCTGCTGGACGACCGCGGAGAACGTCCTGGCGTGATGTTTGCTGATCTGGAGCTGATCGGGATCCCGCACCGGATCACGATCGGGGACCGCGGCTTGAAGGACGGCAACGTCGAATACCAGGGACGGCTCGAAGGCGCCCCGACGCCGGTGCCGATAGCTAAAATTAGCGATTGGATCAAGGCGCGACTTGGGCAACAATGAGCAGCGCCGGACCGCCCCAAGGTGCGAATGGCGCCCCCTTTGGGGGCAGCGCAGCGTGGGGGTCCACAATGAGCACCGCCGGGCCGCCCCAGGGTGCGAATGGGGCCCCCGGGGCATTTTGAGACCAGACGGACGATGACGCGAAACGGCGGGTTTCTACGTAGTAGGAGTACGGCGGTGTTGGCCGGGCTTGCGCTTGCGCTCGCCCCGCTCGTGGCGTGGGCCGGTGCGCAGATCGAGGAACGGCTGGCGCCGTCGGTCGTTGCCGGCCTCGCGCGGTCGATTGCCGACAATCCGGTGCCAGGGGATTACGCCTATCGCACGGACATCGTCCCCTGGGTAGCCGAACTGTCACGCCGGCTGGCAGCGAAATTCGCTGACGAGCGCGAGCGACGCGATTTTCTGGCGACCGTTTATTACGAATCGACCCGGGCAGGGCTCGACCCGCAATTAGTGCTGGGCGTCATCCATCACGAAAGCGGCTTCAAGAAATACGCGATTTCCACCGCCGGCGCACGCGGCTTCATGCAAGTGATGCCGTTTTGGACGCGGCAGATCGGCTCGCCCGACCACAATTTGTTCAACCTGCGCACCAACCTGCGCTACGGCTGCACCATCTTGCGCTACTACATCGACCGCGAGAAGGGGGACCTGTTCCGCGCCCTGGGGCGCTACAACGGCAGCCTCGGACGTCCCGAGTATCCGAACG
>CATPAO010000180.1 GCA_955652025.1 Casimicrobiaceae bacterium | reverse complement strand
TCGCGAGGCAAATTCGCAGCGGCGATCCGACTCGCCGCCGACGCGGCGCGCAAGTAACTGAATTCGTGGCCGTGCGGGCCATGGGTGACGAAGTAGACGCCGGTCGGGGCGGTGGCGTCGGTCGCGACGCCGCGCGTGTCGACCCGTTCGTCGTGCCATAGCGCGAGGAACAGCCGTCCGAACATGTCGTCGCCGACACGCGTGATGTAGCCGGAACTCGCACCCAGACGCGCCGCCGCAATGACCATGTTCGACGTGTCGCCGCCGAAGCCTTGCAGGTACGTATGCGGATCGCTCGCATGGACCTGATTGAATTCGACCAGCGGTTCGCCGATCGCGACGATCGCCGGCGAATCCTCGCTCATCGTGATGGCAGCGCATGCACAGCGGCAGCATAAGCGGCGGCGGCCGCGCGCACCGCGGCCGGATCGGCGCCGGGCGCGTAGAGATTCGAACCGGTGCCGAAACCGTCGGCACCCGCGGTCCAATAGGGCGCCATGTTGTCGGGCTTGATGCCGCCTACTGCGAACACGAGCGTCTCGCGCGGCAACACGGCGCGCCACGCTTTCAGCGCCGCCGGGGGCAACTGATCGGCCGGAAACATCTTCAACCCGTCGGCGCCTGCGGCCAGCGCGGCAAAGGCTTCGGTCGGCGTCGCGACGCCGGGCACGCACACGAGTCCCGCGGCCTTCGCCTCGCGCACGACCGCGGTATCCGCATGTGGCATCACGATCAGCGCTCCGCCGGCGTCTCGAACGCGCGCAACATCGTCCGGCGCAATGACGGTGCCCGCGCCGATGAGACACTGTTCGCCGAATGCGCGCGCGAGGCGCCGAATCGACTCGAATGGCCGCGGCGAATTGAGGGGCACTTCGAGCACGCGAAAGCCTTCACCATGCAACGCGTCGCCGATCGCGGGTACCTCTTCCGGCGTGATGCCGCGCAGCACTGCGATGAGCGGCAATGGCGACAGATAGGTGCGAAGTTGGAGCATGGGCAGGGTCAATGTAAAAGGCCGGCGTGGCCGGCGATCCGCCACAGTCCGCGCGCGGCAGCGTTACGGTCGCCGCGCTCCGCGACGACGCCGGCGAGGACGAGCGCCGCCGCATAGCGATCGGCGAGGCTGTCGTTGCCGATGATCCGCACGGGTGTCGCATCCGCGCCCTCTTCTCTCGCCCACGCGAGCGCGTCGGTGATTTCGCGACCGATCAATACGCCAGAGAGCCAATCGTCGACATCGGCGGGCGCGAGGTCGCCGCTGAGCACGAGCGTGCGCGCGCCGAAAATCACATGCGTCAATTCGCCAGGCTCGAGGCCGCGTCGCACGCCTCGTTCAAACGAAGGTCCGACAATCGCGCCCTGCGTGCGCTCCGCCATGCGACCGAGCAGGCTGTGCGCGAGCAGCACCGCGTAGAGCTCGCCCGTCATGTAGGTCGCGAAGTCGATCACGCGACCGCGCTCGACGCGTGCCCATTTGCTGTGCGTGCCCGGGAGGACGGCGAGCACCGAGGGCTCGGTCGCCGCGACGGCGCCGATCAGTTGCGTCTCCTCGCCGCGCATCACGTCGGGAATGCCGAACCGGTCGCGCGTCAACAGCCCCGGGACAATCGCGAGTGCGGCATCCGCCACCGGCGCGATACCGGCGGCGATCGCCTCGAGCGATGCCGGGCACGCAACGTACGGCGCCTCGACCCAGCCTTGCCGGCTGCCGATCATGCCGCACGCGAGCCGCGGGGCCGGGTCGGTCTGCCAATCGCCGAGCAGCGCGGCCAAGGCCTCCGCATAACGGTGATCACGCACGCGCGAAATGCCGAGCGCTGCGCTGCGCTCGTCACAAACGCTGCCCTGCGCATCGAGCCGATACGCGCGCGCGGCGGTCGTTCCCCAATCGATCGCGATGAGCGTCGCCGCGCTCATGGTGAATCGTCTCCCGGCGCATAGAAGGGCGCCCGGCGAGACTCTACGGGCGCCGCCGAACGGCGGTCAAGCGGTTAGCAGGAGCTTTAGGACTTTTGCCAACGGCCGGCGGCCTCATCGTCGCTCGCGCGCGCCTCGACCCAGCGCGCGCCGTCGGGCGTCGCTTCCTTTTTCCAGAACGGCGCGCGGGTCTTCAGATAGTCCATCAAAAAACGACACGCGTCGAATGCCTCGCCGCGGTGCGCAGCGGTGACGGCGACGAGGACGATCTGGTCGGTCGGCCGAAGCTGGCCGACGCGGTGGATCACCAGCGCATCATAGATGTCGAATCGCTGCCGCGCTTCAGCGACGATCGCTTCCAGCGCCTTCTCGGTCATCCCCGGATAGTGTTCGAGGGTCATCGCGACGATCGGCGCGGCCTCGTTGACGTCGCGTACGGTGCCGATGAACGACGCGACCGCGCCGACGCGTGCGTCGTGCGCGCGCAGCGCCGCGATCTCGCGCGCGATATCGAAGTCGTCGACCTGAACGCGAACGGGCATCGCCGGTCCCCTCAACCGCCGGTGACCGGCGGAAACAGCGCAACCTCGTCGCCGGCGCGCACTGGCGTTTCGCGTGGGCACATCGCGTGGTTGACGGCAATGCGCACCGCGCGTCCGGCGGCGAGCTCGGTCGCCCATGCGCCACCGCGCGCCGCGAGCGTCGCGAGTAGGTCGGCCACCGTCGCGGTCTCGCCTTGCGCCGGCAGCGGCACCCGCTCGCCGGACGAACCGAACGCTTCGCGAAGGCGCGCGAGATAAACGACGTCGACGGCGAGGGTAGCGGAGGTGGCAGAATCGGGCATAAGAAAGAAAAACGCCGGCGTCTATGAGCACCACAGGGCCGCCCCAAGGTGCGAATTACTCGCCCTCGGGGGCAGCGCAGCGGCGAAAGCCGCAAGCGTGGGGCGTCATGAGCACCGCAGCGCCGCCCCAAGGTGCGAATCACTCCCCCTCAGGGGGCAGCGAAGCGGCGAAAGCCGCCAGCGTGGGGGTCGATTTACCGGCGTTTCGATTCTACAAGAACGGACCGTCAGAAACGGAATTGCATACCGAATTGCATTTGGTTTGATTCGGGCATCAGCCCGCCGATCGTTTCGCCGGCGAAGCGCCCGAAGCGCGCGTATTCGAGCCGCAGTCCGAGCGCTGGCGTGACATCGTAACGGAGCCCGACGCCGTAGTTCATGCCGTCGCGCATTCGCCGCGGATCGCCCGGCGGCGACGCCACGATCGCGAAACCGGGTGCCGCCTCCGCTTGGACGTAACCGAGCCTTCCGTAGAGCGCGAGGCTGCGTCGGAACGACCAACTCGTATAGACGTCGGCATTCCAACTGCGCGTCGCGGTGGCGTCGACGTTGCCGGCGCCTGCCAGCGACAAGCCCACACCGCGTCGTCCGAGGGGCGTCAGCGCGTAGGTTTCGGCAGTGCCGAACGCGGCCTCGAGGGCGAGATCGTTACGCCACCGATAGCCACCGAAAACGAGCGTGCGCGAGCCCGTTTCGTCGGCCAACGGCGCAACGAACTTGGCCCATGCCGAATTGAGCTGGCCGAGGTTGACGCCGGAGGTGGATTGCGCGTTTTGCCGCAGCGCGATCCCGCCATAGAAACCGGCGTCGGAACCGCTCCCCGTGCCCGCCGCTTGCACTGAACCCTGCGCCGCAGCCGGGGCGATCATCCCCGCGCCGTACGCAATGGCGGCTGCAAATATAAGTACCTGTTTATACATCATATTATGCCTGCAACTTCCCTTGCTCCCCCAAGCGTGACGGACGGGTTTCGGGTCCATGGTGCGCCCTCCTGGTCCGTCCGAAAAGCCGCAAGTTCAAGCTACTCCGCGCCCGTAGCGAAGTCAACGCTGGGACATGCCGCCGGTCGCCCGATCCTGGACTAGCGTCGCAATGGCGTCCACATCGTCCAGCGCAAAGACCGGTACCGACGCTTGGGTCTGCTCCGGCCGATCGGTCGCAATCGCCACAATGTTGGGGTCGCCCGGGTGCAAAAGGGCCTTGCCGTTGTCCGCCCGCCAGACTTCGAGCTTCGGGATCGGCGCGCTTTTGAAGCCTTCGACCAGCAGCAGGTCGCACGGCGCAAAGCGCGCGATCGCTTCGGTGAGTGTCAGCTCCGCGCCGTCGCGAAGCTCGTGCATCAACGCCCATCGCACGTCGGACGTGATCAGGACCTCACGGCAGCCCGCCTGACGGTGGCGCCACGAGTCCTTGCCGGGCTGGTCGATGTCGAAATCGTGGTGCGCATGCTTGATCAGCGACACGGTGTTGCCGCGCGCGATCAAGTGCGGAATGAGCCGCTCGATCAGCGTGGTCTTGCCGCTGCCGGACCAGCCGGCGAATCCAAACAGGCGCATGGCGAACCAAAAAATGAGCGAGTCGTGAAGGCCTTCTTACGCGAGCGGAGCCGCGTGGACAAGCGCTATTGCCAAGCGAACCGCGCGAGCGGTAGCGCAAGCGCAGTGGCGAGGGCCGGATCGACGATCGCGCCCTCCCAGATCGCCACACCCCTTGCGAGCCCCGCATCGTCGCGCAACGCTTGCTCGATCCCTCGCCCGGCCAGCCGGCGGACGTACGGCAGCGTCGCAGCGGTGTACGCGCATGTCGCCGTTCGGGCGACC
The DNA here is from genome assembly GCA_955652025.1 of Casimicrobiaceae bacterium. Lineage (GTDB taxonomy): Bacteria > Pseudomonadota > Gammaproteobacteria > Burkholderiales > Casimicrobiaceae > VBCG01. Next base: position 4,202 of record CATPAO010000180.1, on the reverse strand, counting down.
AACGCCGGCATATTCGGCACTGCGTAATGAACGACGCCCTCGGCGACATACGTGGGTTCTGAAATGGTCGTCAGACGCGACGTTTCCGCGATGCCGCCCTGATCGATTCCGATGTCGACCAATGCGCTACCCGCACGCATCGATCGCAAGTGCGTCCGGGAGATCAGATGCGGCGACAATCGTCCGGGCTCGAGCACCGCGCCGATCACCAGGTCGGCCGCGGCGACGGCGGCGGCGAATCCCTCGGCGCCCGCAGCGTCGAGCGTCTGCGCGTCGACCGGCGTCCCCGTCCGCGCGAACTCGGCCACGAGTGCCGTGAGCCGCCGCGCGCCGCGCGAGAACACGGTGATGCGACAACCCATTCGCGCGGCGACGCGGGCCGCCTCACCGCCCGAAGTCCCCGCGCCGATGACGACGACCCGCGCCGGCGCGACATCGTCGACGCCGGGCAGCAGGACGCCGGCGCCGCCGCGGTCGGTGCCGAGCGCGAACGCGCCCGCGAACGGCGCGAGCCTTCCCGCGATCCGCGACATGGGCGCTAGCAGCGGCATCGCGCCGGTCGAATCCTCGACCCGCTCGCAGGCGATGATCCGCACGCCGGCAGCGAGCAGCGCACCGACCAGATCCGGATCGCGCGTCAACTGAGCGTAGCCCATGATTGTCGTGCCGCGCGACAGCAATCCGAATTCCGGCGACTGCAGTTCCTTGACTTTGACGACCAAGTCGCACGCCCAGACCGCTGCCGGGCCGGCCACGATGTTGGCGCCCGCCTGCGCGTAATCGGCGTCGTCAAAACCGGCGGCAGCGCCGGCAGCGCGCTCGATCAAGACATCGTGACCGTCGGCGACGAGCGCCCGGACGCCGTCCGGCACCACGCCGACGCGGCGCTCGCCATCCTTGATTTCACGGGGTACGCCGATTCGCATCGCCGTCAATGATCGCATGGGACCGGTGCCGGACTCGCCCGCGCGCGGCGCGGCGCGCTGGTATGCTTCTGGGTCATGAACGCTTCCGCGATCTCCGACGACGGCGACGCGAATTCGCTGCCGGCCCGCCGGGTCGAGGGCACGATCGAGCGCATCGTCACCGCCATTCCTGCGCCGAAAACGCACGCGATACCGCATCCCGATCGCGAAGCATCGCAAATCGCGCGCCGCGCAGCGCAGCGGGCCGCGGTGCTTTCCGGATCGCTCGCGCTGCCACCGGGTCCGCTCGGGATGCTCACTGTGTTGCCGGACCTCTACCTGATCTGGCACACGCAACGTCAAATGGTCGCCGATATTTTCGAGCTCTACGGCCATACACCCGAGCTCACGCGCACGCACATGCTCTATTGCCTGTTTCGCCATGCGGCGAGCCAGGTGTTGCGCGACGTGGCCGTGCGCGCCGGCGAACGCGTCGTCGTGCGGCAACTTTCGGGCAGCGCGCTAGGGCAAGCCCTCAACTACATCGGGCTCAGCCTCACGCAGCGTATCGCCGGCGTGTCAGCGGGCCGTTGGGTGCCCGTCGTCGGCGCGCTGGCCGTCGGCGGGTATGCCTATTGGGACACGCTCCAGGTCGCGAAGACGGCGCGACGGCTGCTGATCAGCGTCGACTCAACGGCGCCGGATTGAGTGCGCGCCTATGTGCGGCCGCTACGAACTGCACACGCATCCCGCCGCGCTCGCGCTCGCGTTCGGCCTGGCCGCGCCCCCCGATCTCACTCCGCGCTACAACATCGCGCCGACGCAACAAGTGCCGATCGTGCGCCAGAACGCGGCCGGCGTGCGCGAGTGCGTCGAGGTGCGGTGGGGACTTGTTCCGCGCTGGGCGAAGGACCCGTCGATTGGCGCGAGGCTCATCAACGCACGCGCCGAAACGGCCGCGGAACGGCCGGCATTCGGCAACGCGTTTCGTCGCCATCGGTGCCTGTTGCCTGCCGACGGCTTCTACGAATGGAAAACCACTCAAAGCGGCAAGCAGCCCGTTCGCGTCGCGATGAAGAACGGCGAGCCTCTCGGCCTGGCCGGACTCTACGAGCGCTGGCTAGCGCCCGATGGCGCGGTTCTCGATACCTGCACGATCCTGACGGCGCAGGCTAACGCGCTCCTCGCCGGCGTGCATGACCGGATGCCGGTGATCATCGCGCCAAAAGACTACGCGCGCTGGCTCGATCCGGCCGCCAATGACGTGGCCGATCTGCTGGCACCCTACCCGCCGCAGGCGATGACCTGGTATCCGATCTCGATGCGCGTCAATGCCGTGCGCAACGACGACGCGACGCTGATCGAGCGCGTCGCGGACGCACCGCCGGAGACGCAGGACGAACCGTTGAGCGACGATACGGCGCGACCGAAGAAGCCCGTGCAGTCTTCGCTCCTGTGACCGTCGACCAACTGAATTTACTGGACCTGCGACCGTTCGTCGCGATCCTCGGTACGATCTACGAGCATTCGCCATGGATCGCGGAGGCGGTGTGGCGAGCGCGTCCGTTCGCCTCCGCCGACGCGCTCGCCGCCGCGATGGCGCGCGTCGTCGCCGAGTCGGGCGAGGATCGACGGCTCGCGCTGATTCGCGCGCATCCGGAGCTCGCCGGTCGCGCGATGGCGCAATCGGAGCTGACCGCGGACTCGGCAAACGAACAAAGTGGCGCCGGGCTTACGCAATGCGCGCCCGCGGAGCTCGCGGAGCTCGCGACGCTCAATTTGCGCTACCGTGAAAAATTCGGGTTCCCCTTCGTGCTTGCGGTCAAGGGTTACGATCGGGCTGCGATCATTGCGGCGTTCACGCGTCGCCTCGACGACGACCGCCCGACGGAATTCGCGGCAAGCCTCCGCGAGATCGACAAGATCGCGCGCCTGCGGCTCGCTGCGCTTCTGACCGAATAATCGCGGCGCGAATCGGCAGGACAGTCTCACTAGCGGCCGAAGAGTTTCCCCAGCGCCTTGCCGACGTCGTTCGCGCTCTGCGCCGCCGGCGGATGGGTCGTGGTGTTCGCGTGCGGACGCTCGGCTGGCGCGCGGCCGAGCGCGATCGCACAGACATCGCCGCCATCGGTAGCGCGCTGCAACAGCGACGTGCCGACGAGGCTCAAGCCGCTGGTTCCGATTGCAGCCCCGATTTTGGCGATCGCCGCGGCGCCCGCGACGGCATCGATCGATACGCCGGGATGCGCGAACGGTCCGCTGAAATGCACGAGATCCGAAAATTGCGGGATGTCGAGCGGAATCCCTTGCTTGACACGCGGACGTAGCGCGAGATCCATCGTCTCGGACTTGAAGTCGAGCGTGCCGCTGGCCGATACGCGGAGCTTCTGCGTCTCCATCGCGATCGAGCGATCGACGTGCGCGATGCCATCGGAGAGCGGCAGGCGAATCACCGCGCACTGCAACTCGGTGGACGGATCGCGTTCGCGGAACGGATTGACCGCCTGCGCGAGTTTATCGATCGCGGTGTCGAGATGGAGCTTGGTGTTGATGAGCGTCGTCGGACCGACCGTCGCGACCACGATGCCGCTCGCACCCGCCGCCCACGCATGCGGCGACACGCCGCGCGCGGTGACGTCGATCGCGAGTGTGGTCTTGCCGCCGCGAATTTCGCGCCGGGTGCCGAGCGCCTCGAGTATCGGTGCGAGTGCCAGATCTTGTCCATCCAGCTTCAACGTCAACGCCGGTGGTCCGTGCGCGGCGTCGAGCGAGATGCGCCCGCGGAGCGTCCCGTCGAAAAATCGGGAACGAATGTCCGTGACGTCGAGCTTGCCATCGCGCAAAGCCAACGCTGCGCTCACGTCGGTGAGCTTGACTCCCTTGTCCAGCGCGAGGCCGGCGATCGACACGCGGCCTTCGGCGTCGAATGTTTTGAGCGCATCGAGCGACAACGTCTCTTCGCTGAAAATCATCCGCGACGGCGCGGGCTTCACCGCGGCGTGCGCTCCACCCGCGGAAGCGGGGGGGACCGGCAGATCGGCGAGCGAAATGGCCGGGATCGTCAAATTGAAAGCGTAGGTGCGGCGCCCGCCTTTCGCCGTTTGCACGACCTGTCCCTTGGCTGCGAACGCGCCGAGCGCGAAGTCGATATCGTCGAGCCGGACGACGTCGCCTTCCACACCGATCTTGGTCGATACCTTCGCCGACTTTCCGCCAATCTCACCCTTCGCCGCGACCGGATACGGCCAGCGGCCGGCGCGAAGCGCGTCGACCGGTCCGAGGTTGCCGGTAAGCGCC
>CATPAO010000179.1 GCA_955652025.1 Casimicrobiaceae bacterium | reverse complement strand
CACGTAACGGCCCGCCGCAGCCAGCTCGCGCAATTCGAGTTGCGCCTTAGCGGCCGAGCGTCGACCGTGCATCGCGATGATCGTCTGCAGCGCCGCGTCGACGTCCTTCGCCATGCGTTCGGCATCGCCGCAGACATAGATGGTCGCGCCCTCGGCGATCCACGACCACAGTTCGCGGCCCGACTCCAGCATGCGTTGCTGCACGTAGATCTTGTCCGCCTGGTCGCGCGAAAACGCCAGGTCGAGACGCGTGAGCTCGCGTTCCTGCACGAAGCTCTCCAGCTCGGATCGATACAAAAAGTCGGATTGAGCCCGACGGTCGCCGAAGAACAGCCACGACGGCGTGGTGAAGCCCTGCGCCCGCCGGTGATGCAGGAAGGCGCGGAAGGGCGCAATGCCGGTGCCCGGGCCGATCATGATGATTGGCGTGCCGGGATCCTCGGGCAGCCGGAATCGTGGGTTTCGCTGCACGTACACGGGCGCAGGATCGTCCGCATCCAGCCAGTCGGCGAGCCAGGTCGAGGCTACTCCGCCGCGCTCGCGGCCGCCGGTTTGGAAGCGCACGCACGCCACCGTAAGATGCACCTCGTCGGGAAAGGCGAGCGGGCTCGACGAGATCGAATACAGCCGGGGCGCAAGCGGCGGCAGAACGTCGATCAGCATGTGCGCGTCGCGTACCGCACCCGGCCAGCGTTGCAGCAGATCCACGATGTCCTTGCCATACAGGAATTTCTCGAGCTCGGCGCTTTGGTCCGGCTGCACCAACGTTTGCAGCTCGGCGTCCTCGGTCAATGCCGCGAATCGGATCACGGTCGCCTGCGTCAAGCGTGCAATCTCGCGCTTGGCCGCCAGGGCCTCGCCGAGCGACAGCACGCTGCCGTCGATCGTGACCGGCGCGTCGTGGGATAAATCCACCGCCCTCAACGCTGCGTCCACAAGCTCGGGCGACTGCCGTGGCCATACGCCGAGCGCGTCCCCCGGCTCGTAGCGCAAACCCGATTCGGCGAGCGACAACACGACGTGGCGGACCTCCTTGTCGGATCCGCGGCCGCTGAGGTTCTCCTTGTCGCGCAGGATGGCGGGGAAAGGATGCTGGCGCGTCCACTGCTCTTCAGGCTCTTCGGACTCCTCGGCATAGGAGCTGTCCAAGACTGATGTTGCGCTCGCGGGCGCTTTGGCGAGGAGTACGGGCCAGAGCGTTTCGCGGAACTGTGCGAAGGGCTGCGTTACATCGGCATCGGAGTCGATGCGCGTCGCAATACGCGTGGCCCCGAGCTCTGCGAGGCGCTCGTCCAGCGCGCGCCCGAATCCGCAGAACTTGGCATAGTTCCGGTCGCCCAGCGCTAGGACCGTGTATTCAAGATCGGCAAGCGGTCGCCCTTGCGCAGTCTCGAGCTGCATCACGAAGGCTCCGACGGAATCCGGCGGATCACCTTCGCCGTGCGTGCTCGCGATGACGACGACGTGGCCGAGCTTCGCCAGCGCTTCCAGCGACAGTGAACCCAGGTCCTGCGCCTTCGCATCGAGACCTTTGCCCCTGGCCTCCTTGGCAAGCTTCTTCGCAAGCCCTTCGGCGGTACCGGTCTGCGAGGCGAACAACACGTGCAGCGACAGTTGCGCGACGGGTGTCGACGGAGCCCCCGCGGTGGCGAGTTGCGAGAGCAGTCCCGTGAAAAAGCCATTCAGCCATGCGCGCTGCGGCGGACTGAACGGCGCGTCGTCGGGGAGCAGCGCGACGACTGGCCGCTCCGCGAGCTCGACCGTGGGGCCGCTCACGATGCAGGCACGTCCAGTAAAGCCTGCAGGGCAGGAATGTCATGCCGGCGCGCGAAGTCGACAAACGATTCGTCCGGCTTACGTTGCGCGACGTAGCCCTGAAGCAGTCGCTCGATCAAGGGTGGGACATCGGCGAACGGGACGTTCTTCGCGACTTCGCGCCCCAGGCCGCGCTCCTGCTCCACGCCGCCGCCCACGAGTATGTGATACCCCTCGACCGAGGCGTCGCCCTGCGGGACCTGGGCCCCGAGCAGCCCGATGTCGGCGATGTAATGCTGTGCGCACGAATTGGGGCACCCGGTGAGATGGATGTTGATCGGCGCTTCGAGCCTGATGCGCGCGTCGAGATAGCGCGCCAGCGCGACCGCCTGGCTCTTGGTATCCGTGGCCGAAAAGCGGCAGCCCGTGTTGCCCGTGCACGCCACCACGCACCCAGTGATCGCCGACGCGCTCGCGTCGTAGCCGAGAGCCTTGATCGCGACCACCGCAGCCTCGAGGCTGGCATCCGGGACGTTGGGAAGGATGATGTTCTGCCACACGGTGACGCGCAGCTCGCCCGTGCCGAAATCGTCGGCGAGCCTCGCGAGCCCGCACATCTGCTCGACGCTCATCCGGCCCACCGGAACGGCGATGCCGATGCTGGACAACCCGGGTTGGGATTGATTGTGGATTCCGAGATGGCCGTGCTTGTCCACTGGCGCACGGAGCGAGCAATGAGCGCTCTGCACGAAGCGAAGCGGGAACGCCAGCTTGGCCTGCACCCGTGCCAGGAACTCTGGAACGCCGATGCGATCGAGTAGGTAGCACAGTCGGGCTTTCTTGCGATCGGTGCGGTCGCCATGCTCCGCGTAAACGCGCAGCATCGCCGCGGCGACCGCCACGCACTCGTCGGCGCCAACCAGAAGCTCGCAGTCGTTGGCGAAACGCTCGTGGCCGGTGACACCCCCCAGAACGACGCGGAAGTACACGCCCGGCGTGACCTCCGCCCCGCTCCCCGCGCGGGTGGCGATGAAGCCGATATCGTTGGTGTCGGCGACCACGCTCACGCGCCCTCCGCCGTCGAAGCTCACGTTGAACTTGCGCGGCAGGCCATAGAGGTCGCGGTTGTTGAGCAGGTAGTACTGCAACGCTCGCGCCAGCGGCCGCGTATCGATCAATTCGGTCGCATCGATTCCGGCCAGCGGCGAGGACGTGATATTCCGGACGTTGTCCGCGCCTGCACCTCGCGAAGTCAGCGCCGCATCGGCGAGCCGGGTCAGAACGTCGACGATGCTGCGCGGCGCGATCTGCCGGATCTGAATGTTGCCGCGTGTCGTGACGTCTCCTTGTCCGCCACCAAGATCCGCCGCGATACTCGCGAGCGCGCGCATCTGCAGGCTCGACAGCACATTCCCCGGCACGCGCACGCGCACCATGAGTGCGTCCTGCGCCGGCGCGACGTAGAACAGTCCATGGAACTTGAAGCGATAGACGTCGCCCGCCTGCGGCGCCTTGTCCTCCCGAGCGTGCGCGAGGAGCTTGTCCCAGATGTCGAGCGGATTCTCTTCGCGCTTGAGTTGTTCCTCGCGCGTAATCTCGTCGAGCGGCCAGCCATGCCAAGTTGCGGGCTCCGCCTGGTTCGCGGCACCGCCCGCTGGAGACGCGGTCAGTCTGCCTTGCGCGTCGACGCCGACGAATGGCAACGCGCCCGCCGCCGCCAGACCGGCCGTGAACCCCTGCAGATACTCCTTCTGCTCCTGCGAGAACTCGGCGGACAGTCGCTCCGGAGCGTTCATTCCGATCGCATCGGCACGCGCTAACGGAAAGCGCGCGCGGCTTCGCGAATGGGCTCGATCCGTGCAGCGCGCGTGCGGTACGTGACATAGAGGGCGAGACCAGTGAACACGAAGCCGCCGGCCAGGTTGCCCAGCGTAACGGGAATCTGATTCCACACCCACCATGCGCCGGACGTCGTCTTGGCGCCCAGCAGCATCCCGGCGGGAATGACGAACATGTTGACCACGGCGTGCTCATACCCCAGCCCGAAAAAGATGGTGATCGGTAGCCAAGCGGCTACGACCTTGGAGATCGTGGACTGGCCGACCAGCCCCATCACCACGCCCATGCACACCATCCAGTTGCACAGCATCGCCTTGACGAACGCCGCGGCCCATCCCGCACCGCCGTGCGCCGCGTAGCCGAGAGTCTTCGCGTCGGCGATGGCTGCGATGCGATCACCCACCGGACCGCCAGGCGTCTCGCCGAACATGGTCAACGCGCCCCAGGCCAGCACGGCGAAAAGCACGCTACCGAAGAGATTGCCGACGAATGCCCAGGCCCAGTTCCGCAGTGTCGCAGCGAAAGTGATCTGGCCGTCCATCTGCGCCACCGGAAGCAGCGCGAAACTGCCAGTCACGAGCTCGAGGCCCAGCAGCACAATCATCACGAAGCCGACGGGAAAGATCAGCGCGCCCACCATCGCGACATTGGTCTGGACCGCCGCGGTGATCGCCAGCATTGTCGCGATTCCCAAGATGCCACCCGACAGCGCGCCGCGGACAAGGAGGTCTGTCACGGACAGCGCGCCTTTGCGCGTCCCGGCCTCGATCATCGACGCAACTACTTCGGTGGGCTTGAGATAATCCATAAATTCCTCGGATAGTTCGTGGGCTGAAGTCGAACGCCAACATCGCTATAGACATAGCAAGCCCCATGCCGCACGCCCCGGCGATTAAGCTATTGATCTACCTCGGATTAGGCTCATGCGGCTGCGATGCTCATATGCTTTTGTGCACCGCAATGACGCGCTGCCGAAACTAAATGGTGCATCCAACAACGAGGCGCGGCCGACGCTATCGCGATGGCTGGTCGTTGGCGGCCAAAGACACGGCGATCAGCTTTCGAGTCGTGCTGGGAGTAAAGCGGAGAACCGGCTGGCATGCGCCGCGGGAGTGGATCCAGGACGCGACCATTAATGGCGTTGTCGCCGAATATGTGAGAGCGGTGCCCGAAGAGCCTGATAACCCGGCAGGTCTGCAATCGAGACCATTGAACGAGTGAGGATTGGGCGAAGACCGAATATAGAGATGCAGTCTCGACCTACTTGCCGTCTACGATCATTCCGCCTGCGATTCACGGGGAGAGCCGGGTTAGCCGCCACCATGTTTCCAGCGCTGCCGCAACGCATGCTGCCGTCAGCCGCGCGGCGGCACGCGGCGCCGGTACACCCGATTCGTGTCCCCAAGGCAATAATCCGTGGAATGACCGCCTCGAAGCGAATTGAAAGGCGGCGACGACGGGCTGCTCCTGGCCGCTCAGCGACGGTCATTTGACCGGCGCAATCCGACCCGCACCGGTAATTCAAATTTCCTTTTCCGCAAAGCTGCCGTTCGGGCTAGGACCTGTCCCTCCCGAAAACCCGTCGTGCCGTCGGAACTTGACGCGCGGTTCAGTGCAACCGGTCGGCGCTACCGTGACACTGTTTGAACTTTTTGCCCGATCCGCAGGGGCAGGGTTCGTTGCGGCCGACCTTGTTCAGATTTCGGATCGGCTCGCGGCGCACGACGTCTGCCAAAGTGCCACTTGCAATTTGCTTGCGGCGTTGCTCGAGCCACAACGCATAGATCTTCTGAACCGTCTCGGCCAAGCCGGCGGCCAGCGCCTTGTGCTCGTCCAGAGATAGGTTCTTCTTCTTCAGAGCCTCCCAGCCATCCTCTGTCCCGTACAGCGTGATGGTCGACATCCAATCCGGCTTGCCGATGACTAACGGGAGCCAGCCGTCGGAATCGAGCT
>CATPAO010000178.1 GCA_955652025.1 Casimicrobiaceae bacterium | reverse complement strand
CTTCAGCATGTCGTCGCTGCGGCCCGCGTAAATGTAGACGCCGTCCTTGTCGACGCGATACTTGTCGCCGCTTTTCGTCCAACCGCCCTGGAACGTCGCGCGGCTCTTTTCCCGGTTGTTCCAGTAGCCGTTGGCCGCTGTCGGTCCGGCGATATACAAGTCCCCCACCTCGCCTTGGAGAACCGGCTGCATGCGGTCGTCCAGCAGTCGCATTGCATAGCCGGGGACCGGCACACCGGTCGTGCCATAGCGGACCTGCCCGGAACGATTCGACAAAAAGATATGCAGCATTTCCGTCGACCCGATCCCGTCGAGAATTTCGACGCCGTAGTGCGCCGTCCAACGCTTGCCGATGTTTTCGGGCAACGCCTCTCCCGCCGAGACGCACAAGCGAAGATCGACGTCGGACGCGGCGGGGAGATCGGGGCTCGCCAGCATCGCCGCGTAAAGCGTGGGCACGCCATAGAAAATCGTCGGCCGGTGCGCGGTGAGCCGCTTGGCCACGGCAGCCGGCGTCGGGCGCTCGGCCATCAGAATCGTCGTTGCGCCGACCGCCATCGGAAACGTCAGCGCATTGCCCAATCCGTAGGCGAAAAACAGCTTCGCCGCGGAGAACATGATGTCGTCCTCGCGAATGCCGAGCACGGGACGCGCGTACAGCTCCGCGGTCTGCATCAGGCTCGCGTGCACATGGATCGTGCCCTTCGGCGCGCCGGTCGAGCCCGACGAATAAAGCCAAAAGCAAACGTCGTCGGGACACATCGCGACCGCGTCGAAATTCGCATCTGCCCGCGCTAGCAACGTGTCGAACGCGTGGTGCGCGCCGGCATCGCCGCAGGAGACGATCACGTGGACGGGCCGGTCGACCTTTTCGAGCGATGGTGCGATCGTTGGCAACAACGACGCCGACACGACCAGCGCCCGCGCGCGGCTGTTCGTCAGCATGTATGCGTAATCATTCTCGGTGAGCAATGTGTTGACGGCAATCGGGACGACGCCGGCCAGAATGCTGCCCAAGAACGCCGTCGGAAAATCGATCGTGTCGTGCAGGCAGAGGAGCACGCGCTCTTCGGATCTCAAGCCGAGGTCGATGAGCGCATTGGCGAAGCGGTTCGCGCGCTCGGCCAATTCGCCATACGTGTAGGTGCCGAGGTCGTCGATGTACGCGATCTTGGCGCCGCGACCGGCCTCGAGGTTGCGCCGGATGAGATCGTGCGCCGCATTGTATTCGGCGGGAAACCGGACATCCGGCGGGCTCACCCGAGGGTCGGCCGTGCTGAGCGCGGGCATGTCAGGCCTTCGTGAACTCGATCGCGCCGTCCGGAAGCAGGTAGAGGATCAAGGCCCTGCCTCCCGCGACCGTCGGGCGATGCGCGCTGCCGGGCCCATAGACGACCCACCCCGCGCCACGGCCATCGAAGACCGCATCGCGGTCCTGCGGCATGACGAGATCGATCTCGCCGTTCGGATGTCGGTGATGCGGACCGGCGATGTCGCTCATCTCGACCACGTCGACCGAAAAGCCGTGTGTCGCGATACCCGGCTTGACGACGCGACCGTACCGAATGCCGCCCGCCTCCCGATTGCAGATCCAGCCCGCGGCGATCCCGGCGCGACATGCGTCGAGGACGTCGCGAAATGCCGCACCCGTGGCCGGATACGCCGCGTTGAGATGAGTTTCAAGATCAGCGTCAAGCGGGTGACCGGCGATGCGGCCGGTGATCGCCGCGACCAGATCGGTGAACTGCGCTGGTTCCATCCGCCTCCCCTCCATGTAGCGTCGAGGTCTCTTGCACCCGGACTGCGGTCGCTGACGTGTGGTACTTTGCTTCATACAAATATCGATGTCAAGCACTATAACTCTACATACACGTTTGCCCCTGGATTGTGTCGGTTGTTAATGTCGGCCGTCGGGCAGCGGATGCTGGATACCGCCTGTATGGAGATAAAGTGCTTGACACTCCGTCCTATTGAAATATACTGCCACTCAGATTCAAACACCGGTAATAACGTCTCCGCGCATGAACACCGCCGCCCGCCACGTCGCACTGGAAACGGCCCCCAACGGCAAGCTGGACGACAGCGATTTCCTGCGCGCGATGGGCAGGCGCGTGCGCGAGGCGCGCGAGCGCCGCGGCATGTCGCGGCGCTCGGTGTCGGAAGCGGCCGAAGTGTCGGAACGCTATCTGGCGCAACTGGAAGCCGGCGAAGGCAACGCGTCGGTGGTGCTGTTGCGCCGCGTCGCGGCCTCGCTCGGCGTGCCGCTGACCGACCTCGTCGGCAACAACGAAACACCGGTCGAGCAACGGCTGATCCGGCGCTTTTTCGAACAACTACCGGCGAATCGACTCGAGGACGTGATCCTGCGCCTGATCAGCGACTTCGGACAGAAGGAGGCCGCGCGCAAGAATCGTATCGCACTAGTCGGCCTGCGCGGCGCGGGGAAGTCGTCGCTCGGCGCGGCGCTCGCCAAGGAACTCAGCTACCCGTTTGTCGAGCTCGACCGCGAGATCGAGCGCGAGGCCGCGTTGCCGCTGTCGGAGATATTCATGCTTTATGGACAGGCGGGTTATCGGCGTATCGAACGCCGCTGCCTCGAGCGCCTGCTGGAACGCGGCGATCCCGTGGTGCTGGCGGCGGGCGGCGGCATCGTGTCCGAGCGGGAAACGTACAACTTGCTGCTCGTCAGCTGCTACACGGTGTGGATCAAGGCCTCGCCCGAAGAGCACATGTCGCGGGTGGTTTCGCAAGGCGATTTCCGGCCGATGGACGGGCACGAAGCGGCGATGGAGGACCTGCGGCGCATTCTCGCGGCGCGCGAGCCGCTCTACGGCAAGGCGGACGCGATCATCGACACGTCGGGCGCGCGCTTCGATGACAGCCTCGCCAAGCTCACCGGCGCCGTCGCGGTAGGCGCGCGCGCCTGACACGCATTCGCAACACGGAGGAATCATGGCGGAGCCGGCCATCCAATTCAGAGCGGACGCGATGCCGCTCGTCGTTTATGACGCACACCCCGACCGCTATCGGCATTGGAAGCTCGCGGTCGATGGACCGGTCGCAACGCTCGCGCTCGGCATCGACGAAGACGGCGGAATCCGTCCCGGGTACAAGCTCAAGCTCAACTCCTACGACTTGGGCGTCGACATCGAGCTCCACGACGCGCTGCAGCGCATCCGCTTCGAGCATCCGAAAGTGAAAAGCGTCGTGATCACGTCGAGCCGCGACCGCATCTTCTGCTCCGGCGCCAACATCTTCATGCTCGGCCTGTCGTCGCACGCGTGGAAGGTCAACTTCTGCAAGTTCACCAACGAAACGCGCAACGGCATCGAGGACGCGAGCCGGCATTCCGGGCTCAAGTTTCTCGCCGCCTGCAACGGGACAACCGCCGGCGGCGGCTACGAGCTGGCACTCGCCTGCGACGAGATCCTGCTGATCGACGACCGCTCCTCGGCGGTGAGCCTGCCGGAGGTTCCGTTGCTCGGCGTGTTGCCCGGCACCGGCGGCCTGACGCGCGTGACCGACAAGCGCCGCGTGCGCCGCGACCAGGCCGACATCTTCTGCACGCTGACCGAAGGGGTGCGCGCACCGCGCGCCAAGGAGTGGCGGTTGATCGACGATTCCGCCAAGCCGCAGCAGTTCGCGGAAGCCGTGAGATCGCGCGCGCAGGCGCTTGCCGCGCAAAGCGACCGGCCGAACGATACGAAAGGCGTGAGGCTGCCACCGCTCGCGCGCACGATCACCGACAGCGGATACGCGTACGACTACGTCACCGCGACGATCGATCCTCGCGCGCGGACCGCCACGCTGACGGTGCGGGCCCCTACCGCGCCGGAGCCCGAGTGGGTCGACGCCATCGTCGCGCGCGGCGCGCAATGGTGGCCGCTCGCGATGGCGCGCGAGCTCGACGACGCGATCCTCATGCTGCGCACGAATCACCTCGACATCGGCACGTGGATTCTTCGGACGGCCGGAAACGCCGAGCACGTTCTTGCGTGCGACGCGGCGCTGGCTCGTCATGCGGAGCATTGGTTCGTCCGCGAGACGATCGGGATGCTGCGGCGGACGCTCGCGCGGCTCGACGTCACGTCGCGTACGCTGTTCGCGCTGATCGACACGGGTTCGTGCTTCGCGGGCACGCTGCTCGAGCTCGCGCTGGCGGCCGATCGCCAATACATGCTTACGCTTCCCGATGACGCGGCACAACCGCGCATCGCCCTCTCGGAGATGAATTTCGGCGCCTACCCCGCCGTGCATCGCAAATCGCGAATCGCCGCACGCTTCTACGACGAAGACGTGCCGCTCTCTGCCGCGCGCGCGACCGTGGGCAGCACGCTCGACGCTGCCGAGGCGCTCGCGCTCGGCTTGATCACCGCCGCGCCGGACGATCTCGACTGGAATGACGAGGTGCGCATCGCGATCGAGGAGCGCGCGAGTCTGTCGCCCGACGCCCTCACGGGCATGGAAGCCAATCTCCGCTTCGGTCCGGGCGAGACGATGGAGACGCGGGTTTTCGGGCGGTTGTCCGCCTGGCAGAACTGGATCTTCGTCCGTCCGAACGCCGTGGGCGAAGCCGGCGCGCTGAAGATCTTCGGTACCGGCAATAAAGCGAAATTCAATTGGGATCGTGTTTGATCGAGAGGGCGTGCAAGTGAACATCGACTACAGCGAAAAGATCCCGAACAACGTCAACCTGGCGGAAAACCGCACGTTGCAGCGTGCGCTCGAGCATTGGCAGCCGGCGTTTCTCGACTGGTGGGGCGACATGGGCCCCGAAGGTTCACGCACGTTCGACATCTATCTGCGCACGGCGATCGGCGTCGACCACAAGGGCTGGGCGCATTTCGACTACGTGAAGATGCCCGACTATCGCTGGGGCATCTTCCTCAATCCCGCCGAGCCCGAGCGCAAGGTGAATTTCGGTGCGCACAAGGGCGAGGCGGCGTGGCAAGAGGTGCCAGGCGAGTATCGCGCGAATCTGCGCCGCCTGATCGTCACGCAGGGCGATACCGAGCCTGCCTCCGTCGAGCAGCAACGTCATCTCGGACTCACCGCGCCCTCGATGTACGATCTCCGCAACCTGTTTCAGGTCAACGTCGAGGAAGGCCGTCATCTGTGGGCAATGGTGTATCTGCTGCACGCGTATTTTGGCCGCGATGGCCGCGAGGAGGCCGAGGCGTTGCTCGCGCGTCGTTCGGGCGACGCCGACAATCCGCGGATCCTCGGCGCGTTCAACGAAAAGACGCCCGATTGGCTGGCCTTCTTCATGTTCACGTACTTCACCGACCGCGATGGCAAGTTCCAGCTCTGCTCGCTCGCCGAATCCGGGTTCGATCCGCTCGCGCGCACCACCCGCTTCATGCTGACCGAGGAAGCGCATCACATGTTCGTCGGAGAATCGGGCGTCGGCCGCATCATCCAGCGCACCGCGGAGGTAATGGCGCAGCAACGGATCGACGACCCCGCGGAGATGCGGCGCCAGGGTGTCATCGACCTGCCAACGATCCAGCGCTATCTGAACTTCCACTTCAGCGTGACGATGGATCTGTTCGGCGCGGACGTCTCGTCGAACGCGGCGACGTTCTACTCGACCGGTCTCAAGGGCCGCTTCGAGGAGACCAAGGCCGACGACGATCATCTGTTGACCGGCACGTCGTATCCCGTGCTCGAAGTGCAAGGCGGTCGCCTCGCGATTGTTCAAGCGCCCGCGCTCAACGCACTGAACGAGCGGCTGCGCGACGATTTCATCAAGGACGCTACGGCCGGCGTCGAACGCTGGAACCGGATCCTTCAGAAACAGGGGATTGCGTTCGCTTTCAGGGTGCCGCACAAGGCGTTCAACCGCCGGATCGGCGCGCTCTCCGCGGCGAAGATCGATCCCGAGGGCAACGTCGTGTCGGACAGCGAATGGAACGCGAATGTCGACCGCTGGCTGCCGAGTGCAGCGGACCGCGCCTTCGTCGCGTCGCTGATGGGTCGCGTGATCGAACCGGGCAAGTTCGCGAACTGGATTGCGCCGCCGCCGCGCGGCATCAACAATCAGCCGTTGGACTTCGCTTACGTGCGGTTCAACTAGCTCGGCGCGAAGGTCGAACCGGGGGCAAACGATGGCCGAGACAGCGACGGTGGACGTCATCCGCCAACACCTGATCGACCCGGAGATCTGCATCCGCTGCAACACGTGCGAGGAAACGTGCCCGATCGATGCGATCACGCACGATGCGCGCAATTACGTCGTCGATGCGGCGATCTGCAATTCGTGCAACGCCTGCATCTCGCCTTGTCCGACCGGTGCGATCGACAACTGGCGGCAGGTCGCGCGCGCGCAGACCTATTCCCTCGACGAGCAACTGTCCTGGGACACGCTTCCCACGCAGCAGGCGCCCGACATCGCGGAGAAGGAATCGATCCCGCAGGAGATTGCGGAAATTACCGCCGTCGCCAGCGCGGGACAAGGCGGTGCGGCGGCGGCGCCCTGGTCCGCCGCACATCCGTACGTCAATCTGCATACGTTGCAAAAACCCGCACTTGCGACAGTCACCGGAAACCATCGGCTCACCGCCGTCGGCGCGTCGGCGGACATTCGCCACATCGTGCTCGACTTCGGCGCGGCCGCCTTCCCGGTCCTCGAGGGGCAGACGATCGGTATCCTGCCGCCGGGCACCGACGCGAACGGCAGGCCGCACTACGTCCGCTTGTACTCGATCGCGAGCCCGCGTGACGGCGAGCGGCCGCGCTACAACAACGTTGCGCTCACCGTAAAACGGGTCACGCACGATCACGACGGCAAACCGGTCGACGGCGTCGCCTCGAATTATTTGTGCGACCTCGCGAAGGGCGCGCAAGTCAACGTTGTGGGACCGTTCGGCACGAGCTTCCTGATGCCCAACCACCCCGGGTCGAGCCTGCTCATGGTCTGCACCGGCACCGGATCCGCACCGATGCGCGCGATGACCGAGCGCAGGCGGCGGCGGATCGCGGAGAAAGAGGGCGGCGAGTTGATGCTGTTCTTCGGGGCGCGTGCGGCGGAGGAGCTCCCCTACTTCGGACCGCTGATGAAGCTGCCGGACGACTTCATCGACATTAATCTGGCGTTCTCCCGGGTGCCGGGAAGGCCCAAGCAGTACGTGCAGGACCTGATCCGGGAGCGGTGCGCGGAGGTGGCGCGGATGCTCGCCAACGAGAATTGCTACATCTACATCTGTGGACTGAAAGGAATGGAAGAGGGTGTTGCGGAGGCGTTTCGCGAAGCATGCCGACAACATGGGATGGACTGGGAAACGCTCCTGCCGAAGCTGCGCGACGCCGGCCGCTACCATCTCGAGACCTATTGACCGGCGGATGCGCCGGAACCTGCAATGATCCATGCCGCGACGTTCGAAGCGCCCTCGCGCCACGCGCGGGTCGGCGCGAAACGGTCGGCCATCGAATTGATCGTCGCGGGCGAGCGGCGCCCCGTCTGCGCGCCCAATCGCGTGCTGCTGGATTCCGGCAGCCTGTGGAGCGGCTATCGGCTCGAGTTGATTCGCGCTCCAGCCACCGGCCTCCTCGAACAAGTCTCGACGCCCCAGCACCGGATCGTCTTCGTCGTCAGCGGCACGTGCACCGTGCGCTATCGCGCCTATTTGCACGAGGGCCGCCACCGATTTTCGCCGGGCACGTTCTCTTTCATCGGTCGCGGATACGTGTTCGAGCGCCTGGCGTGGAAAGGCCGCGGTTTCGAAGTGATCATGATCGACATCGCGAATTTCGGCATCGAGGCCAATCCGGTCGATGCGTTCGGAAGGACCGATGCGCTCTTCGATATGTACATGGGGATCGAAGATGCGCGCGTGGCGACGCTGATCGACCTGATGCGGACCGAAATCGAGGCCGGTTGCCCGACCGGCGCTGCATACGGCGAGGCCCTTTCGCTCGCGCTCGCTTCGCGCGTGGCATCGCTGTGCGCCACGATCCCCGACGAACAACGCCCGTCCGCAATGCTGTCGGTGAGACAACTGCAACGCGTGACCGAACACGTCGGGGCCAATCTCGGTCATGACCTTACGATCGACCGCCTCGCCGCGCTCGTCAACATGAGCCCTTTCCACTTCGCCCGGTGCTTCAAGCAGACGACGCGATTGGCGCCGCACCAGTTCGTCATCCGCGAACGCATTGCACGCGCGCGAAAAATGCTGTCCTCGGGCGAGCAGTCGGTTGGCGACGTCGCGATGGCACTCGGGTTTGCGAGCCAAAGTCATTTTGCCGATGTCTATCGCCGCATCACCGGGACGTCGCCGCGCCGCGACCGCACCGGTCCTTTGAAAGTTTCCTGAAGTCGAGTCGCGCCGGCACGTTCGGTGTAGCCGACAGCTCGCAGTGTAAAGCGCAAGAACGTCGCATCTCCGAGCAAGAATCCGGAAGCAATGCGGCACGCGCATCGCTAGCATTCGAGCGTTCCTTCGTGCGTGCCGACTTGGGCGCCCGCAGACAAATGCGTCTCGCGCAAAAACAATTACGAGCGAGGCGAAGGACGAAGCATTTCGTCGATCCTTAGGAGGATATCGTGAGCATCCGGAAACACAGGACCTTCGTGTCTGGCGCGCTCGTCGCGCTGGCGTCTTTCGTCGCGGCCGTGCCGGGGGCAGCGGTCGCGCTGCCGACGTGCGCGGAGCTTGCAACCAATCCCGCTTACGGCTTGGCGGGAAATCCACAGGTAACTGGGGTCACGGCAGTTCTACTGCCCGCGGGTGTTCAGCCTCCGCCATTTCCGGGTTTCCCGCCCACCCCGTACACAGCTTACTGTAAAGTGGATTTCACTTTCTCGGGTGAATCGGGTCCGTTGGCGGGATACCTGCCCGGTCAGAGCCAGCAACTCAAGATCCGTGTCGGCCTGCCGCCGAACGGCGTCGATCTCACGAGCCCAACTGCTGCGAGTGCGGTGCCCTGGAACGGCAGGAACCGCGACCTCGGCGGCGGTGGTTACGCCGGCAGTGTCGGAGGCGTCACCTCCTCAACCAATCTTGGTTACGTCGGCTCTTCGACCGACACCGGGCACTCCGCCGCGCTCGGCGGGAGTTTCGCACTCAATCCGGACGGCACACTCAATTTCGGACTGATCGAGGATTTCGCCGCAGATGGAATCCACCAGCAGCACGTCTGGGGGGTGAAGCTTGCGGAGACGTACTACGGCATGGAGCCAATCCGCAAATATTGGATGGGCTGCTCGACCGGCGGTCGCCAGGGTCATTATCAGGCGCAGAACTTCCCGCAGGACTTTGACGGAATTCTCGCCGGCGCGAATGCCTTCAACTGGGACCGGTTCATTACGGCCGAACTGTGGCCGGCGGTCGTGATGAACCAGGATGTTGGCGCGCCGATCGCGTCGGCCAAGCTCAACGCGGTTTCGCGCGCCGCGATTGCGGCATGCGACCTTCAGGACGGGATTCCCGACGGTATCATTCAAGACCCGCGCGCGTGCACTTACAACGCCGCCGCGTTTGTCTGTACGACAAACGGAGGACCTTCGTCGGATCCGAGCTGTCTGACACCGGCGGAAGCTTCAGCGGTGAACAAGATTTGGGATGGTCCGAGGGACGCTAATGGCAACCGTGCCTGGTATGGCCTCGAGCGCGGTGCGTCTTTAGGCGGCTTGGCGGGCACGAACCCATTCTCTATCGCAAACGATCACTTCAAATATTGGATTCACCAGAATCCGAGCTTCGACTGGCACACGGTGACGGAAGCCTCGTTTTTTAACGACATGCTAACGTCGATCGCGAAGTTCAATGACGTGATCGGCACGGACGACAATCTAAAGGACTTCCGCAAGGCCGGCGGGAAGATGATTACCTATCATGGCCTCAACGACCAACTCATTCCCCCCCGCGGAACCTATCATTACTACAACAGCGTGCTGCAAGGGAACTACAAGAATACGCAGAAGTACTACCGCTTCTTCCCGTATCCTGGCAACGGCCACTGCGGCGGAGGTACCGGCCCGCAAATCAATGCGGAAGCGCTGTTCTCGACGCTCGTGAGCTGGGTCGAGGACGGCGTCGAGCCGGACTATGTCGTGGCATCGCAGACGAACCCGGCACGCACCCGCAAGATCTGCATGTATCCAAACGCGCCCGTCTACAACGGCAGTGGCAGCACAGACGATCAGGCGAGCTTCAGCTGCGAAGAGCGAAACAAAGACGACCTGATCGACACGCTGGACATCGGAAAACAGTTCGAAACGAGCACGAAGGCCAGTACCGATTCCGGTCCCAATTAACTTATTTGTACTTAGGCCCATCCGCAGCGGCGTGGCGTTACGGCCACGCCGCTCGCCCCATTTGTCGCGTTCGTTGGCAGACGCGAGTCACCGAAGAGCGGTGCGGTGTGGTTGATAGCTCACGGCTACGCGCCGCCTACAGACGCACAGCCATCTTCGCGTTGATCAGCTTTGCAGGCACTTCAACGCCTGCCGGTCAATCTTGCCCGTTCCTGTCTTCGGCAACGTATCCACGTAGACGACGCGCCGCGGATACTTGTACGGCAGCAATCGTTCCTTGACGAAGCGCTGCAGCGATTGCGTGGTGTCGTCACCCGCACGCGCGGCATCGTGGAGCACGACGAACGCGGCGAGCGTCTTCAAACGGTTCTCGTCGTCGAGCGCGAGCACCGCACATTCCTGCACCAGCGGGTGTTCGGCGAGACAGCGTTCCACTTCGAGCGGGTGGACCCACTGGCCGCTGACTTTGACGAGATCATCGGCGCGGCCTTCAAAGAAATGGAAACCGTCGGCGTCGCGTCTAAAGCGATCGCCGGTGTAAATCCATCCATCTCGCATCGTCTCCACGGTCTTCGCCGGGCGATTCCAATAACACGGCGCCTGAGAATGCCCGCGCACCCGCAGGACGCCCGACTCGCCGGCCACAACTTCGTTGCCGTCGGTGCCCGTGAGCTTGAGCTCGTAGCCCGGCACGCGCATTCCGCTTGCGCCGGGCTTTTGTTGCGTCAATGTGTTCGACAAATAGACGTGCAGCACTTCGGTCGAGCCGAGTCCCTCGACGATTGCGAGTCCATAGCGCCGCCGCCATGCGTCGAACAACTCGCTCGACAGGGTTTCAGCAGCCGATACGCAAAGGCGAAGGCTCGACAGGTCGCGTCGTGCCGAACCAGGAAGCGCCGCCATCGCGACGTAGAGCGTCGGCAGTCCGAACAGCACCGTCGGACGATGCCGTTCAATCGTTGCAAACACCGCTTCGGGGTCCGGCCGTCCCCGGATTAACACAGCCGTGGCGCCAGCGGCGAAAGGAAATGTGAGCGAGTTGCCGAAGCCGTAGGCGAAGAAAATCTTCGGCGGCGAGAACACGATATCGCCCGCGCCGATGCCCAACACGCCGCGACCGTACGCCATCCACGTGTAAAGCGCGTCGTGCTGCAAATGGACCACGCCCTTAGGCCGGCCCGTGGAACCGGAGCTGTACATCCAGAACGCCATGGCGTCGCGATGCGTATCGGCGGGAACGAGCGCTGGCGCCTGCTCGGCGATCCACGAATCCCAGTCGTGATGGCTCGCGAGCGGCGGCTGTAGATCGGCTGGAACGCCGCCGCCGACGTGGACGACGTGCCGCAGCCGACTCGAGGCGACAGCGTCGTCGGCGAAAAGCGCCGCGGTCCTGGCATCGACGAGTGCGACCTCCGCGCCGCTATCCTGGAGGAAATAGGCGACGAGATCGGGCGGAGACAGCGTGTTGACGAGCACCGGAACGAAGCCCGCTCGAATCGCGCCGAAGATCGCGGCGACGTATTCGGGAGCGTCGTCCAGCACCATCAGCACGCGGCCGCCGCGCGCGAGGCCCATTCTCGTGAAGCCGTTACCGGCGCGATCGGTGAGCGCGCACAACTCGCGATAACTGATTCGGCGCTCACCGCATACCACCGCGATCTTGTCGGGGCGCGTTGCCAGGTTGGCATACAGCAGTCGCGACGCGTTGTAGCGTTCGGGCACCGCGAATCCGATCTCTTTCGCCCCGGGCGCATCGTCCGGGACCGGGTCGAAAACGCGCTCCTCGATCCGCACGCCGCGGGCGCAGTCGCGGGAGGCGCGCAGGCTCGCCATGAATTTCGGCGCGGATTCGGCGAGCCGCTCATCGCTCATCCGGCCGCTGCGCGCCATGTAGT
>CATPAO010000177.1 GCA_955652025.1 Casimicrobiaceae bacterium | reverse complement strand
CGCGTGGCGCGTCGATCGTCACCCGATACGCGAGCGAATCGGCGTCCCGCGACGGGGTGGTCGCGGGTGGCGCGGATGTTTGCGAATTGGCGGCGTCGCCGCCGTCGGCGGCGTCAGCGGTGCTGCAAAGGCTCACGCACGCGAGCATCGACGCGAGGATCGGCGTCCACCTTCGGGATCGCAGCGTCGCACTCCGTCGCACAGACGTACGGCGTGTCATGCAAAGCCGCCTCTGTCGGCGGACCCACGTCCGAAAGCGGCATCATCCCGTTGCGCGACTGCGGTGCGTTGCCGTCGGTGGCCCAGGGAACGCCGATCGCGGCCGGCCACGGACGGAATCGCTGGGGCGGAAGCAGCGGCCCTTGATTGGTCGATGTCGGAAAGTTCCAATCGATGATCGATTCGTCGTAGTCCCCGAGCCCGGCGGCGAGACGTGAATTATCGTAGCGCGAGTCTTGCAGCGCGCAGCCGGAGACGAGCATCGTCGCAGCGGCACCGATCAGCCAACGGTACATCGCACGCATACAACCTCCTCACGCGGTTCCGGCGCATTTCGCCACCGGAAGGAAGTACCAAAGCCGGGGCGCAGATGACGCCGGCGGCCGGAAACCCCGCGAACGGGACCAGCTTTCAGTGTACGCCGCGGGCGGAAGCTCGCCTACATTATGCAACCCTTCCCGCGGCGGCGGCGGCCGGGATGTTGCGGGAATCATCCAGAATCGGGGCGATTCGATCGCCGCGACCCCACGCGCGTCGCGAAAGCGCATCGGTATGCCGCCGTCCTGGGGCGCAATTTACGGCGCACCCTCCGGCCCCCATTTTGTCGTCAATGCGGGATTCGGAACGCGGTGGCGATCGCATCGGGCGCAACAATGGGCTGTGCACCACATTAAATGACATCGGCATAAACCTTCACTCCGTCGGCCAGGCGCGGCATGGGCCGGCGCAGGGGAGCCGTTTGTGTCGTTTGCTCCTGTTGCCGGGCTCTTGTCGAACGTTCGTGCGATAAGTGGGAAGTTGTGAAGCACAACGTTGGTAACCCACTTGTGGACCTATCGCTAAGTCCCTCATTCTTTTAGCAAAAGCGTCATGTTGTATTCGGGACGCTAAGTCATTGTTCCACAATCAAAAATGCATTGACCCCTCGCCCAAGAGCCGCGTATAGTGGTAAGAAGTGGCAAAAAGTGGGACAAAGTGTTCGTCCACGGTCGCCTATCGTCGCCAACAGCCGGTGGGAAATGACCTGAAGTTACTGGGCGCTCACTTCACACCAGGGAGGCATCCAGCGTGGCGGCCGATTCGGCAATCGGGGCAGGGAACGGCGACGGTGACGCGGCCGCGGGGCGGCTGCCGATGTTTCGTGGCGTGACGCATCTGTCGCTCGACGTCAAGGGCCGTCTGGCCGTCCCTGCACGCCACCGCGACACGCTGCTGGCCGCGGGCGGTGGGCGCCTGGTGCTGACCGCCGATCCCGGCCGTTGCCTGCTCGTCTATCCGCTCGCCGCCTGGGAACCGATCGAGTCGCGGCTGATGGCGTTGTCGTCGTTCAACGAAAAGATTCGGAGCCTGCAACGCCTTATCGTCGGCCACGCCGATGACGTCGAGCTCGACGGGTCGGGGCGCATCCTCGTCCCGCCGGCGCTTCGTAGCTACGCGAGTCTCGACAAGCATGTCGTGCTGGTCGGCCAAGGACACCGTTTCGAGCTGTGGGGGCATGCGCAGTGGCAGGCGCAGACCGCGCTGGCGATCGGGTTCGACGCCGGCGCGCTGCCGCCCGAGCTCGACGGCTTTTCACTTTGATGGCCGATGGCGAGCACGTTCCCGTCCTGCTCGAAGAAGCCGTGGCCGCATTGTCCATTTCACCCGCTGCCGTTCTCGTCGACGGCACCTATGGCCGCGGCGGCCACGCGCGCGCGATGCTCGCCGCCCTTGGGCCGCGCGGGCGTGTCATCGCCGTCGATCGCGACCCCGCGGCGGAAGCGGCCGCGCAGCGCGTCGCCGACGCGCGCTTCACGTTTCGCCGCGCATGGTTCTCGGCGTTGCCGGACGTTATCGCGTCGCTCGGCCTCGAGGCTGTCGACGGCGTCCTGCTCGATCTCGGCGTCTCGTCGCCCCAACTCGACGATGCGACGCGCGGATTTTCCTTTCGTTACGACGGCCCGCTCGACATGCGCATGGATCCGACGCGCGGCGAGAGCGCGGCCGACTTTTTGGCCCGCGCAAGCGTGCTCGAACTGACGGAGGTCATTCGCGACTATGGTGAGGAACGGTTTGCTCAATCGATTGCAAGAACAATTGCGGCGGCGCGCGCGCAACGGCCCATCGTCACGACCCAACAGCTCGCCGCGGTGGTGGGGGAAGCCGTCGGCGCGCGGACGCGCGGTGATTGGCGTCAGGATCCGGCCACGCGCACTTTCCAGGCTGTTCGGATTGCCGTGAACTGCGAGCAGGCCGAACTGTCGATTGCGTTGCCGCGCATCACGGCGTTGCTCCGGCCGGGCGGGCGGCTCGCCGTGATCAGCTTTCATTCGCTCGAGGACCGCGTCGTCAAGCAATTCATCGCGTGGGCGTCGACGCCGTTCGGCGGCGATCCGCGGACCGCGCGACTGCCGATTCGAACGGCGTCGCTCCCCAGTCGGCCGCTCGCGCGGATCGGACGGGCGCAGAAGCCCACGGCAGGCGAAATCGCCCGCAACCCCCGCGCGCGGAGTGCCGTGCTGCGCGTCGCCGAGCGGACGCCGGCAGCGCTGCCGGCGGACTGGCCGCGCGGGTGGGAGAAGAGGGCGGCGAGGTGACGCGCGTCAATCTCCTGCTGCTGGCGGTACTCGTCGCGTGCGCGCTGTCGCTCGTCACGTCGCGCCACGAAGCGCGACGCCTGTTCGTCGAGCTCGAGCGCGAGCAGGCGCGCGCGCGGCAATACGAGACCGAATACGGGCAGCTGCAGCTCGAGCAATCGACGTGGGCGATGCCGGCGCGCGTGGAAAAGATCGCGCGTGAAAATTTGCATATGCGGCTGCAGGCATCGGGGCGCATCGAAGTGGTCGAACTCGCAAGCGTGGCGGCCCACCAATGACCGCGCGCGGCGACCATCGGACCGTGCAAAACGCGCGACCACTGCCGCGATTTCGCGCGCTGGTGCTCTTCGCTGTGCTGGCGGCGCTGTTCGTCGCATTGCTCGGCCGCACGTTGTACCTGCAGTGGGTCGACAACGATTTCTTGCAAGAAAAAGGCGCAGAACGCTTTTCGCGCGAGCTCGAATTGCCCGCGCATCGCGGACGGATCGTCGACCGGTTCGGCGACGCGTTGGCGATCTCGACGCCGGTCGATTCGTTATGGGCATTTCCCCGTCGCTTCGAAGCGACGCCGACTGAATTGAGCGCGCTGGCGAAGACGTTGGAAACGACGCCGCAGAAGCTCGCCGCGCGTCTCAAGGCGGACGATGATTACGCCGTCCTGGCACGGCAGATCGCGCCGGAAATGGCGGCACGCGCGATGGCCCTCAAGATCAAGGGACTGAACGAGCAGAACGAATACCGGCGTTACTACCCCGGCGGCGACGTGACCGCGCAGATCGTCGGCTTTACCGGCGACAAGGACCTGGGGCAGGAAGGCATCGAGCTCGCGCAGCAGGAATGGCTGGGCGGCAAATCGGGCAGCCGTCGCGTGATCATCAACCGCCGCGGCGACGTCGTCGAAGATGTCCGTTCGATCCGCGCGCCGCAGGCCGGACGCGACCTCGCGTTGTCGATCGATTCGCGGCTGCAGTATCTCGCGTTTCGCGAGCTCAAGGACGCGGTCGCGCGCCACAACGCGAAGGCCGGCGGCGTGGTGATCATCGACGCGCGTAGCGGCGAGATCCTCGCGCTCGCCAACTTGCCGACGTACAACCCCAACGCGCGCAACAAGACCGCGCGCGAGCGGATGAGAAACCGCGCGCTCACCGACGTCTTCGAGCCCGGCTCGACGATGAAGCCGTTCACGATCGCGACCGCGATCGAAGCGGGCAAGGTGCGGCCCGATTCGGTGATCCACACCGAGGCTGGCACGCTGACGATCGGCGCAGCGACGATCCACGACGCCCATCCGGCGGGACCGCTGACCGTCGAGCAGGTGATCCAGAAATCGTCGAATGTCGGCGCAGCGAAGATCGCGTTGTCGCTCCCGGCGGAGCGGCTTTGGCAAACGTTCTCCGACGCCGGCTTCGGCACGCCGCCGCGGACCGGCTTTCCGGGCGAAGTCGCGGGACGATTGCGGCCTGCGAAATCGTGGCGGCCGATCGAGCAGGCAACGATGTCGTACGGCCACGGCCTGTCGGTCAATCTGGTACAGCTCGCGCGCGCCTATACAATTTTCGCGGACGACGGCGAGTTGAAGCCCGTCACGCTGTTCAAGACCGATGGCCCGGTCGCGGGACGGCCGGTCGTGAGCGCGCAAACCGCGCGCGCGGTGCGGCACATGCTGGAGCTCGCGACGCAGCCCGGCGGAACGGCGCCCAAGGCGCAAGTGCCCGGCTATCGCGTCGCCGGCAAGACGGGCACGGCGCGCAAGCTCGAGGGCCACAACTACACGGCGAAATATGTCGCGTCGTTCGTCGGTTTCGCGCCGGTATCGAATCCGCGTCTGATCGTCGCGGTGATGCTCGACGAGCCGTCGGGTGGTGCTTACTACGGCGGCGATGTCGCGGGGCCGGTCTTCTCCACCGTGACGGGCGCTGCGCTGCGATTGCTCGGCGTGCCGACCGACGCGCCGGTCGACAACGTGATCCTGCCCCCCGAAGGCAGCGAGATTCGAGAAGAAACGTGACGACGATGGCCGCCGGCGTCGATTTCGATCCCGCGTTCGCGCTCGCCGAGCTCGGCGTGACGCCGCGCCGCATCACGAGCGACAGCCGACAAGTCGAGCCCGGCGCCGCATTCGCCGCCTATCCGGGCGTGCGACACGACGGGCGGGCGTTCATCGGCGACGCCGTTTCGCGCGGCGCGGACGCGGTGCTGTGGGAAGCGCAAAACTTCGCCTGGCGCGCCGAGTGGAGCGTGCCGCAGCAACCGGTGCACGGTCTCAAGACGCGGCTCGGCGCGATCGCCGACTTGATCTACGGACATCCGTCCGCCGACCTCTGGATGGTCGGCGTCACCGGTACCAACGGCAAGACCTCGTGCTCGCACTGGATCGCGCAGGCGGCGGAGACTTGTGGCCGACGCTCGGCGATCGTCGGGACGCTCGGCGGCGGACGCGTGGGCGCGCTCCTCCCGCTATTGAATACGACGCCCGACGTGTGCACGTTGCACGAGACGCTCGCGCAATTTCGACGCGCCGGCGTGACGCTGGTGGCGATGGAAGTGTCGTCGCACGGCCTCGATCAGGGACGCGTGAACGGTGTCGCGTTCGATGTCGCGCTGTTCACCAACCTTTCGCGCGATCATCTCGACTATCACGGCACGATGGCGGCGTACGGCGAGGCAAAGGCGCGGTTGTTGGCGTGGCCCGGTCTCGCCGCTGCAGTCGTCAACGCCGACGACGCGTTCGGACGGCGCTTGATCGACGCGGCGCAAAGCCGCGGCCAGCGCGTGATCACTTATGGAACGGCGGCCGCGGACATCGTGGCGACCCGCGTCGCAATGCGCGGCGGCGGTATCGCGCTCTTGGTCGCGACACCATGGGGACGGGGCGAGGCGCAAACGCGCGTCGTCGGCGAATTCAATGCGAACAATCTGCTGGGCGTGCTCGGCGTGTTGCTCGCGAGCGAAGTGCCGTTCACCGACGCGCTCGGCGCGTTGTCGACGCTGACGCCGCCGCCGGGGCGCATGCAGCGCTTGGGCGGCGATGGCAAGCCGCTCGTCGTCGTCGATTACGCGCATACGCCCGACGCGCTCGAAAAAGTGCTCCGCGCGTTGCGGCCGGCCGTCGCGCCTTCGGGCGAGCTCATCTGCGTATTCGGCTGCGGCGGCGATCGCGACAAGGGCAAGCGGCCGCTGATGGGCGCGATCGCCGTCGAGAAAGCCGACAAGGTGATCGTCACCGACGACAATCCGCGCAGCGAAAATCCGCACATGATCCGCTCCGCGATCCTGAGCGCGGCCAGGGGCGCCAGCGAGATCGGCGACCGCGCCGAGGCGATCAGGTCGGCAATT
>CATPAO010000176.1 GCA_955652025.1 Casimicrobiaceae bacterium | reverse complement strand
GGTGCAGGCGGCGTTGATCGCCGCCTGCACCTGCTGTTCCGCGACGTCGAGGGTGAGGTTCAGGCTGAACTGCAGGGTGACGACCGACGCGCCGCCGGAACTCGACGAGGACATCTGGTTCAGGCCCGGCATCTGGCCGAATTGACGCTCGAGCGGCGCGGTCACCGACGATGTCGTCACGTCGGGGCTGGCGCCCGGATACAGCGTCACCACCTGGATCGTCGGGTAGTCGACCTCGGGCAGCGCAGAAATCGGCAACGTGCGATAGGCGACGATCCCGGCCAGCAGGATCGCCACCATCAGCAACGACGTGGCGACCGGACGCAGGATAAAAAGCCGCGACGGATTCATTTCAGCCGCCGCTCGGAGCCGTGCCTTTGCCGTCTTTGCCTTTGCCGTCTTTGCCCTTACCGTCGCCGCTGCCCGGCGGGCGCTGCGGGCGCGGCGCAGTGTCGGTCGCGCCGGCGGCATTGCGCGCCACCGGTTCGACCTTCGCGCCTTCACGCAGGCGATCGATGCCGTCGACGACCAGCACGTCGCCCGGACCCAGGCCGCTGTCGATCACCGCGGTCTCGCCTTCGATCGGCCCAACTTTCACCGTCTTCACCGTCACCGTCTTGTCGTCCTTGACCACGTAGACGAACGTGCCCGGCGCACCGCGCTGGATCGCCGCGCTCGGCACGAGCGTGGCGCCATGCAACGTGTCGAGCAGCATCCGCACGTTGACGAACTGGTTTGGGAACAAGACGCCGTCATCGTTCCCGAACGCCGCCTTGAGCTTGATCGTGCCGGTCGCCGTGTCGATCTGGTTGTCGGTCGTTAGAAGCTTGCCGGTCGCGAGCTTGCGCGACTGATTGCGGTCGTACGCGTCGACGGTCAGCGCGTCGCCGTCGTGGATGCGCTTCAGCACCCGTGGCAGGTTGGATTCGGGGATCGGGAACACGACGTCGATCGGCTGCACTTGCGTGATGACGACGACGCCGTTGGTGTCGCTGGTATGGATCATGTTGCCGGAATCGACCTGGCGGAGGCCGAGGCGCCCGGCGATCGGCGCCGTAATGCGGGTGAACGAGAGTTGCAGCTTGGCGCTGTCGACCTGACCCCGGTCGGTCGCGATCGCGGCTTCGTATTGCCGCACCAGCGAGGCCTGCGTGTCCACCTGCTGCTTGGCGATCGAGTCCTGCGCCAGGAGCGTCTTGTAGCGTTCGAGATCGAGCTGCGCGTTGGTGAGCAGCGCCTGGTCCTTGGCAAGTTGCCCGTTTGCTTGCGCGAGCACCACCTCGAATGGCCGCGGATCGATCTCGGCGAGCAGCTCGCCCGCTTTCACGATCTGTCCCTCCGAGAACAACACGCGGAGCAGCTGCCCGTCGACGCGCGAATGGACGGTGACGGTGCCGCGCGCCGTGACCGTGCCGAGCGCATTCAGATAGACGTCGAAATCGCCGCTGCGCGCCGCGACCGTGGCGACCGGCGTGGGCCGCGACGCGTCGCCACCGGCGCCACCCTTGCCGGCGCCTGCGCCCCCCTTGCCGACGGCCGCACCGCCCCCGCCCGGCGCGACGCCCGCAGCGGGTCCCCCTTGCGCCGACGCATCGCTGCCGGCCCGAGGTGTCGCGAAGAAGTACCAGCCCAGGCCGGCGACAGCCGCCACCGCCAGCACAATCGCCGCGACAACATACGGCCGCCGCCGATCGCGCGCGGTCACCTCAAGGGGAGCGGCAGCATTTTCGCTTTTCTGAGCGGGCATGATGGGACGCGTTTTTGTAGGGAGCGGACGGAACGGAACGGGCTGAAAAAGATACCGGCTGTCGGGGTCGCGCGAGGGTAGGAGTCCGCGCAACGCCGATTGTTCTGGAAATCCGGGCCGGCCGCCCAAGCGCTCCACCCGAATTTGCAAGTAAACATTTCATCGCACGGCCTTGAAGCAAAAGCATAAACCGTAAGTCGACCTTTGGACCGGCCGAAATGGGCCCCGCCGAAGCCGCTCCCGGTCCTGGATGCGGCATCCCGGTATGCATCTACGCCGCCGTCCGTGCCGAACCGTCCACCGCCGGTAAGCGCACGTTTTCCTGCCGCGGCGGATGCGGTAGTGTGCGGGCTGTCCCGTTCAATGGGACCGAGGCCCATGCTCCAACCCGCCCACGTCGGCCATCTCGCCCTGTTGCGCGCGCTGATTCGCGAAGGCGCCGCCGAAGGGAGCTTCGATCGCGAGCTGGCGGCGGACACCGAGGAATCGTCGGATTTCTTCGACAAGCTGAAACGGGCGCTCGTCACCGGCTATTTCGTCGAGCAGGACCCGCGCTCGGGCCGGATCGAGACCGTCGCCGTTCCAGGCTACGTATTCTGGCCCGACGATCGCCACGGCGGATTGCCGCCTGTCGGATTCGGGCTCTTTCGCGCGCTCGAGGGCGGCTACGAGTTGTGGCTCGCGGGATTGGAATTCGCACAGCGCGGGGGCGGCCATGGCCGCGCGCTGCTGGCGTCGCTGATGTCGACGCCGCCCGGCCAGCGAACGTATGTTGTCCGCATCCAGCGCACGTCGCGTTACGTGCATGCGGTCACGCATCTGCTCGACACGCTCGGCTTCGACGCGATCGGCGAGACCTCGCGGCTTCGCTGGTTCATGCGCCGCGACGCGCCGGTCGCGCTGTCGGCGCGCATCCGGGGCGCCGTCAACGCGCGACGCGCGCCTCCCAGCTAGAGGGCACAGCTAGGTGTGATGTTTCAATAGGTTGTTCATCCGGTCCTGAAAGGGGAAGCTGATGTTGTCGAGACGTCAGCCCCCAGTCAGGAGAATCCCGGATGAACGTGCACAAGAATGCCCGATTGACGCCGAATGGGCG
>CATPAO010000175.1 GCA_955652025.1 Casimicrobiaceae bacterium | reverse complement strand
GTCGTGGAGCGCGTGCTCGGCCGCGCACGATTCGGCCACCGGTGCAAGCTCCGGCCGCAGCAGATAGCTGCGCAGAAAATCGTCGGTGAGCGTGAGCCGTCCGTCGCCGCCGACGACGAGCAGCCGGTAGCCGCAGGACCGCCAGAAATCCGGCATCGCGGGATGCCCGTCAGCCGCCGAGCATCGCCTTCTTGAGGTCCGTCTGCACCGGCTTGTCGCCGAGCCAGATTTTCGAGAGCGCGCGATTGAACACGTCGCCGGGAATCGATCCCTTGGCCGCGCCGTTGAAGCCGACGCGGGTCGCGCCGTCGACGAAGTCGAGCGTCACGACGTCGCCTTCCTTCGCCTCGCCGAATGATTTCATGATCGCGGTCAGTTGCTCGGTCTGCGCCTTCACGGCATCGAGTTCGGCTGCGGAATTGTTTTCCTTCAACCCGTCGGCCAGCGCATCGGCGAGTTGGTCCGCCGAGAGCGTGCGCAACAGATTCATCTGGATTCGACGCGGTCCTTTGGCGAGGACCGCGTCGAGCGTTGCCGCCTTGGCCGGCAGGTACAGGCTGCCGACGTAGACCTTGAAGATGGCGCGGGTACGGAGGCCGGCGCCGTTCAGCACGAGGTCCTGCCCCCCCACCGTCGCCTGGTCCGCGACCTGGACGCCGCCAACCTCGGCGGCAAACGGCGCGGACGAAGCGAGCGCCATCGATAACGCGATTGCGAATTTGCGCAGCATGTCGGGTTCTCCTGTGTTGCCCGCCTCGCCCCGCGTGACGTCCGCGTCCACGCGTCCGTGCAGCGTCCGGCAAGGGGCGCCAAAACATCACGCGGCAGAGGTAGCTGCGGCGTGACCGAATCACTACGGGGATTTTACCTGGCGGTGTACGTGACCTGCAGACCCACGATGTTGACGTTGCTCTTGTAGGAACCGGCCACGAGGCCATTCGCGGCGGTACTGCCTTCGTTCTGGTTGATGCTCGCGTCGCGAATGAAAATATAGGCGTAGGCGAGATCGACGGCCCAGTTGTTGTTGATCTTGTACTGCGTGCCCAACGCGAGCCACGTGCGGTCGTTGTCAGGAAGGCGCGGCGTCCGTTCCGCGTCGCGCACCGGCGTCTGGTCCCATGCGAGACCGCCGCGGAAAATCCACGTGTCGTTGTAGCGGTAGTTCGCGCCGGCCGAGACGCGCCACGTGTTGCGGAAATTCTCGGGCGTGGTGGACAGCACCTCGCCGGTCGTTCGAACGACCTGCAATTGTTGAACGCTGCTCCACCCGGTGTACTGCACGTCCGCCATCAGGTCCCACTGATTGTTGAACTGATGGAAGATCGACGCGTTCGCGGTTTCGGGGAGCTTGATCGCCAAACGGGCGCCGCCGTCGAAGAGCCGCGCATTCACGCCGTTCAGGAGGGCCACGCCGACCGGTGCTAGCGTCGGCGGCAACGGCCCGAGCGCCGTCGGATTATCGAAGCTGACCGTGCCGTCGACGGTGTACTTGAGGGACGAGCGATAGGCCGCGCCGACGCGCGTCTGCGGCGTCGCCTGCCACAGGACACCGACGTTCCAGCCCCACGCGTTATCGCTGCCCTCGACCTTCGCGCCGGATTCCAGACCCGCGGCCGAGCCGATCAGCGGCGGCGCCGCCGCCGCGGGGATCACGCCCCCTGCGACGGCCTGTCCCACGCCTTGCGCGAAAAGGCCGGCGTAGTTCACGCGATTGGTGAGTTCCGCCTTGAGATGTTGATAGCTGACGCCTGCGCCCACCGTCCAGAACTTGGTCGGCTCCCACGACAGCACCGGATTGACGTTGATCGTGCGGACATCCGACTTCACCGCCTGAAAGCGGCCGATCCAATTGGAGTCGTATTCGGTCTTCAGTCCGAACGGCGCATTGATGCCGATCCCGAACGACCATTTGTCGGTAAACGGCACGCCGACGTAGAGATTGGGCACGACCGCGCAACTGCCGGCGTCGCCGCCGGTGCCGCCCAACGTTTGGAACATCGCCGGTTTCGATCCGCTGTCGCTGAACTTGGCGGACGGGCAAATGACGTTGCCCGCGACGACGACTTGCATCGACGAAAGACGCACGAGACCCGCCGGGTTGTAAAAGATCGTGCTGACGTCTTCGGCCGCGGCGGCGCCTCCCGCATACGCGTGCCCGAGCCCGCTCGCGTTCTGTTCCTGCAACGCGAACCCCGCCCCATAGGCCGAGCCCGCGCCCAACGCCAGAACCGCGGCACTCACGGCGGTCGCCACGCGCGCGGGCCGAAATGGCTTCTTGGTCATTCGATCTCTCCTCTGTTATGTCCGCAGTGCGGGGTCCGCCGGCGGCGCATCGCGACGCTCTCGTGAGCGGGACGGACGCCGAAATGTTGTCAATCCACTATACACTGGGCATGTGCATTTCCTTTATCGTGCAACGTCGGCGCGTGCGCTTTCGGGCATCGAATGTGGCGAAGGCGGCACACCCGATCGATTGCGACACTTTGGTGCGGTGCGTCATAGCGCGGGAATCTCGCGCGGCTTGCGATCCGGCCCACCGCTACGTACGTCAGGCTCGCCTCGGTCACCTTGACGGTGATTTCGCTGCCGGGATCGCGCTGCGCGTAGACCTCGACGGCGACGGTGATCGACGTGCGGCCGACTTTCGTGATCTCGGCGAAAAAGGACACGACGTCGCCGATCAGGAGCGGCTGCTTGAACACGAAGGAATTCACCGCGACCGTCGCAACGCGCCCATGCGCCCGCTGCGAGGCCGGGATCGAGCCCGCGAGGTCGACTTGCGACATGATCCGGCCGCCGAAGATGTCGCCGTGGAAATTCGCGTCCGCCGGCATCGGCGTGACGCGACGCGTGGGACTCAGCGAGGGAACGGTGTCGTCCATCGCTCGCGACGCTCTCGACTACGCCGCCGCCTTCCGCGCCTCGTCGCGCAACTCGCGGCGGAGAATCTTGCCGACGTTCGATTTCGGCAGCTCGCTTCGAAATTCGACGTCGCGCGGACATTTATATCCGGTCAAATGCTCCCGGCAGTGCTTCAAGACGTCATCGGCGGTGAGCGCCGGGTCGCGCTTGACGATGTACAGCCTGACCGCCTCGCCCGATTTCTTGTCCGGCACGCCGATCGCCGCGCATTCCAGCACGCCCGGATGCATCGCGAGCACGCCTTCGATCTCGTTGGGATAGACGTTGAACCCCGACACCAGGATCATGTCCTTCTTGCGGTCGACGATCCGGATGAAACCGCGCTCGTCCATGATGCCGACGTCGCCGCTGGCAAGCCAGCCGTTGTTGTCGATCACTTTCGCGGTTTCGTCCGGCCGCTGCCAGTAGCCGGCCATCACCTGCGGGCCGCGAATGCAGAGCTCCCCCGGCTGTCCCAGCGGAACCGCCTTACCGGCATCGTCGCGCAACTCGATGTCGGTCGACGGGACCGGCAGCCCGATCGAGCCGTTGTAGGCGGGCAAGTCGAGCGGATTGATGGTGGCGGCCGGCGAGGTCTCGGTGAGCCCATAGGCCTCGATCAGCGGCGAGCCCGTGACTTCCTTCCAGCGAATCGCGACCGCCTCCTGCACCGCCATGCCGCCGCCCAGCGTGAGCCGCAGCGACGAGAAGTCGAGCTTCGCGAACTCCGCATTGTTGAGCAATGCGTTGAACAGCGTGTTGACGCCGGTCAAGGTGCTGAACCGGTGCTTCGCCATCTCCTTGACGAAGCCCGGAATGTCGCGCGGATTCGGGATCAGCACGTTCTCGCCGCCGAGCGTCATGAACGTCAGGCAGTTCGCGGTGAGCGAGAAGATGTGATAGAGCGGCAACGGCGTAATGATGATCTCGCGCCGGTTGACGTCCATGAACGGGAACAGCCACGCGCGCGCCTGCAGCAGGTTGGCGACGATGTTGCGGTGGAGCAGCATGGCGCCTTTCGCCACGCCTGTCGTACCGCCCGTGTATTGCAGGAACGCGATGTCGTCGTGCCCGAGCGGCACGCGCTCGAGACTCCGCTTGCGTCCCTCGGCGACCGCGTCTCCGAAGCGGATCGCGCCGGGCATCGCATACGCGGGAACCATTTTCTTCACATGGCGCAGCACGAAGTCGACGATCAGGCCCTTGAAGCCCAGCAGCTCGCCGATCGACGTCAGCACCACCTGTCGCACTCTCGTCTTGGCGACGACGTCCTGCAGCGTGTGCGCGAAATTCTCGACGACGACGATCACCTCGGCGCCGGAATCCTGCAACTGGTGCTCGAGCTCGCGCGCCGTGTAGAGTGGATTCACGTTGACGACGGTGCAGCCCGCGCGCAACACGCCGAACAGACACACCGGGTATTGCAGGATGTTCGGCATCATCAGAGCGACGCGCGCGCCCTTCTTGCACCCGATGCCCTGCAGATAGGCGCCGAACGCGGCAGAGAGCGTGTCGAGCTCGGCGAACGTCAGCGTTTTGCCCATGCACGTATAGGCCGGGCGCGCCGCGTACTTGCTCGCGCTTTCCTCGAATACTTCGCGCACCGACGCATATTCGTTCGCGTCGATCTCCGCGGGCACGCCTTTCGGATAGCTGCCGAGCCAGATCTTCTCCACGCCTCCCCCCTCCCTCCTCGCCAGCGCGCACGTCGCTTGAGTGTCACAACGCCGCTGTCCCGCGCCGGTATCCGGCGGGGAATCGTACACCACGCGCCTGTCGGCCCTCGGGCTGCGTTCAGCCGCTCGCGGCCGACGCGGCGTAATGCAGCGGTCCGCCGCGGAACGGAGCGAATCCGGTGCCGAAGATCGCGCCGGCGTCAACCAAATCGGCGTCGGCAACGATGTGATCGGCAAGCGCTGCCTTCGCCTCGGCCACGAACGGTCCGACCAATCGCTCGCCGAGTCCCTCGGGGACGGCGCCCGCCGGCTGCTTTTGCGCCTTGCCGTCGACCCACGTATAGAAGCCCTGCCCGGTCTTCTTGCCGAGCTTGCCTGCGCCGACCCGATCCTTGAGCTTTTGCGGCAGCGTCGCGTTGGCGTCGAGCATTTTTCCCACCGCGATGCAGATGTCGAGTCCGACGGTGTCGGCCAACTCGATCGGTCCCATCGGCATGCCGAATGCGAGCGCCGCCTCGTCGACCGTTTCCTGCGCGATGCCTTCGTCGACGCAGCGCATCGCAGTCATCAGATACGGCGCCAGCACGCGATTGACCAGAAAACCGGGGGCGCTCTTCACCGGAAGCGGCAACTTGTCGATCTGGCGCACGAACGCGGCGCCGCGCGCGACCAGGCGCTCGGGCGTCTCTCGTCCGGCGACGACCTCGACCAGCATCATCTTGGGCACCGGGTTGAAGAAATGCAGCCCGACCAGGCGCGACGGGTCGGCCAGCGCGAACGCGATGTCCTCGAGCGGGATGCTGGACGTGTTCGTCGCGAGAATCGCGTCCGGCTTCGCTTTCTTTTCGAGCGCGGTGAACAGCGCGCGCTTGGCGTCGACGTTCTCGAAGATCGCCTCGATGATGACGTCGGCCCGCGCGACGCCGTCGCCGGCGACGTCGGGGATCAGCCGGTCGGTCGCGTCCCGCACGCGCCGCGGTTCTCTCAATCGCTCGCCGAACAACTTCATCGCGCGTCCCATTGGAGGCGAAAGCCGCTCCGCATTCTGGTCCTGCAGCGTCACGGTCAAGCCGCGCAATGCGCACCAGGCGGCGATGTCGCCGCCCATCGTGCCGGCGCCGACGACGTGGACGTGAGCGGCCTTGAAGTCGCCTTCCTTGCCGAGCGATTTCAACCGCTCCTGCAACCCGAACACGCGGATGAGATTCGCCGCGGTGGGCGTGCGCGCCAACGTCTTGATCGACGCCGGGTCGCCGTCGGGCGCCGCCAGCGGATTGCCGTCGTAGCGGACGAACAGCTGCAGAATCGCGTACGGCGCCGGATAGTGCTCGCGCCGCGCGCGTTTCGCGACCTGTTTTTCGGCTTGCGCGGCGATGAATTTGCGCGCCACCGGATTCAGCGTGAGCGACAGCGGAAGCGGCAGCGCGCGTGGAGGCGGCAGTGCGCGCAACACGCCTCGCGCCGTGTTCTCCATGATGCGCGGCGGCACGCATTCGTCGGCGAGACCGAGGTTCTTCGCCCGGCGCGCATCGATCGTCTTACCCGTGAGCAACAGATCGAGCGCCGCCGGCGCGCCGACCAAGCGGGGCAGCCGCATGATGCCGCCCCAGCCCGGGACGATGCCGAGCAGTACCTCGGGGAGTCCGAGGCGCGTTCCCGGCTCGTCGACGACCACGCGATAGCGGCAGGCGAGTGCCAACTCGAGCCCGCCGCCCAGGCAGAAACCGCGGACGAGCGCGAGCGTCGGATACGACACCTTCGACAATCGCATGAACGTTTCCCAACCGCGCCGGACCAGCGCGAGCGCGGCGTCGGGATCGGCAAGCTGCCCGAACTCGGTGACGTCCGCGCCAGCGATGAATCCATTCGCCTTGCCGGATCGGACGATCAATCCCTTGGGCGGGTCGCGGTCGAGTTGATCGAGCGCTTCGTTCAGTTCCACGAGCGCTGGTTGCGAAAGCGTGTTCGTCGACGCGCCCGCGCGATCGAAGACGAGGGTCGCGATACCGCCGTCGTCGCGCGTGATTTTCCAGTTTTCCATTGCGTCCCCTAGACGCGCTCGACCAGCATCGCGCCGCCCTGGCCGCCGCCGATGCAGATGGCGGCGATGCCGCGCTTGCCGCCGGTGCGCTCGAGGACATTCAGCACGTGCAGCACGATGCGTGCACCCGATGCGCCGACCGGATGGCCGATCGCGATCGCGCCGCCGTCGACGTTGAGCTTCGATTCGTCGAGCGCGCCCAACGCGCCGGGAAGCCCGAGCTCGGTCTTGCAGAATTCATCGCTCGCCCACGCGCGCTCGCAGGCGATCACCTGCGCGGCGAACGCTTCGTTGATTTCCCACACGTCGAGATCGTTGAGACCGAGGCGATGGCGCGTCAACAGCGGCGTGGCCGCGTGCACCGGCCCCAATCCCATCTGCGCCGGATCGAGCGCCGCCCATTGCGAATCGACGATGCGGCCTTTGGGCGTCAACCCGAACTTTTCGACCGCGCGCTCGGAGGCGATCACGAGCCACGCGGCGCCGTCGGTGATCTGCGAGCTGTTGCCGGCGGTGACGTTGCCGTATTTCTTGTCGAAGAACGGACGGAGCTTGGCGAGATTTTCCGGCGTCGAATCCTCGCGCACGCCGTCGTCCGCCGCGTAGAGCGTTCCCTTCTTGTCGTACAGCGGAACGATTTCGTGCGCGAAGTGGCCGGCCTTTTGCGCGGCGAGCACGCGCTGGTGGCTCCGCGCGCTGAACTCGTCCATCTCGCGCCGCGTGATGTCGAAGCGGAACGCGAGATTCTCGGCCGTTTGTCCCATCAAGAGGCCGACGATCGGGTCG
>CATPAO010000174.1 GCA_955652025.1 Casimicrobiaceae bacterium | reverse complement strand
GCGTTGAACTGCTGCGGGACCATGGCGTCGTCGGATGGGGGATGCCGTTCGCGCGCGCGCTCGATCGCATGCTGGCGCAATCCGGCGTGACGCTGCTTGCGCTTCCGCATGCGCCGCAACGGCTGGTCAGCGCGGCGCAGAATGGCCGAGCCGCGCAGCGCGAGGTTTCGGCGCAATTGTTCGCGAGCAACGCGATTCGCAGGCTCCGCGCCGCGGTCGGCGAGCCAGGTGCCGTCGTCAGCGCGCACCACGCCGTCGATGCCGCCAGCGGCGGCGAGCTGCGCCTTTCGCTATCGTCGGTGTTCGATGCCCGCGAGGCCGAAGGATTTCGCTGCCCGCTCTATCCGGCCGACCATCCCGGCGACGTCGCCGAGATGCTGGTGACGCTGATGCGTGATTGCCGCGTCACCGACGTGCGCGTGTTGTCCGGCGTTTACGGCGATCGCGACGCGGCGACCGGCCTCCCGTTGTTGTTCAAGGCCGACGCGTTGCCCCTCGTGCACTGATGCGTGGTCACAGCGCGAGCGGCGAGCGCTGATGCGCGATCCGCCATCCGCCGGCGTCCGCCGTTTCACGGCGTTTGACGCGGCCGACGCCGCTCACCGATTGCTTGACTGCGGGATTGCCGAAGTAGTCGACGATGCCGGCACCGGAGATCGACGCCCGCAGCGTTTTCTCCACGTTGACGACGACGCTCCCGGCGCCGCTGACGCTGATGCGGGCGTTCTCGCTGACGAGCCGGTCCGCGCGCACTTCGCCCGCGCCCGAGATCGAAATGCTCTGATCGACGACCTTGCCCGCGAGCGTCGCCTTGAGCGCACCGGAGCCGGCGATTCGCAGACTCTGCGCTTGCAGGTCGTCGATGCGCACCGCGCTGCCGCCGGATGCGGCGATGTGCAGATCCCGGGCGTCGATCCGCGCGGCCGAAAGCTTGATGGCCCCGGCGAGCGCGATCGCGTCGAGCGTCTTGAATGCAATGTTGATCTGCGGTGTCGGTCCGCCGCGGCTCGCACCGACGAGCGTATCCCACCATCGTCGCGTGTCGCCGGCGCTGATCAGCAGAACGCCGTTCTCGACCTGGGCGCGCACGCGCGGCTGCCCGCGCGACGACGCGACAACGGTGACGCTGTCGCTCTCACCCTGGATCAGCGTCACATCGGCATGCCCGCTCAATTCGATCCGATGGAACGGGTCAACCGCGCGTACCTCGCGCGTCACTTCGCCCGCCGCGCCGCCCCCCGCGCGCGTCAACGTGAACCACGCCATGGCAGCCGCCACTAGGACGGCGGCGAGGATCAGTATCGGCAGTAGCGTGCGGCGCATGGCACTCCTTGGGGAAGAGGCACCTTGCGGTTAGATGCGGCGGCCGCGACGGTTGGATTCAACGCAGATCGGGCGCCAGGTCGCGCAAGTAGCGGCGGGCGTTCTCGACGTACTGGTCAGCGATCGCGCGAAGGCCACGAACCTCGTCGTCGGTCAACACGCGAACCACGCGTCCCGGGACGCCCAGCACCAGCGAACGGTCGGGGATCATCTTTCCTTCGGGGATCAACGCGCCGGCGCCGATCAGGCAGTCCCGGCCGACGACGGCGTGATTGAGGACGACGGCCTTGATTCCCACCAGCGACCCTTCGCCGATCGTGCAACC
Organism: Casimicrobiaceae bacterium; assembly: GCA_955652025.1. Lineage (GTDB taxonomy): Bacteria > Pseudomonadota > Gammaproteobacteria > Burkholderiales > Casimicrobiaceae > VBCG01. Next base: position 11,031 of record CATPAO010000174.1, on the reverse strand, counting down.
ATGCAGCACGACGTCGTGGCCCACTGACACGCCGGCGCCCAGCGAAAGCGGAACGCCGTCGTCGGTATGCAGCACCGACCCGTCCTGGATGTTTGAGCGCGCGCCGATCACGATCGGATCGTTGTCGCCGCGAACGACCGCGTTCCACCACACCGACACGCAATCCTCGAGCACCACTCGCCCGATCAGCGCGGCGGACGGCGCGACGAAATGACCGCCGCCGCGCAATTCGACACGATGATCGCCGAGCGAATAGAGCATCGTCGGCTCAACGTGCGGCGGCGCGAAACACGATATCGCCGTACCAGGCCTCGACGTTCTCCCCGGTGTTGTCGGTATCGGTCAGCACGGCCGCACCGATCAGCTTGCCCGGGTCCTCGCCGAACGCGCGGCGGAAATCCTCGACGGCGTTGCGCGACAGCGTTTGCCACGCGCCGACGCCCAAGGCGCCGCTCGACGCGACGACCATCTGGACCCGACGCGTGTGCGGATTCGGGATGACCTTACCGGCCGGTTCCTTGTTCGACCAGATATACATCAGCGTCGCGTCCGGCAGCTCGCGGCCCGACAGAAGCTTTCCGGTCGCGATCTGGCTTCGTTCGCTGACCGACAGCTTCGACTTGTCGCCATCGAACTCGAGCAGGATGCGCACCGGCGAATCCTCCTTCGACGCGACCGAATTGTCGGCGCTCTCGATCAGCCGGCTGATCTTCCAGCGCCAAGCGATCACTGGCGCGGCGCTAATATCGAACTTCCCACGAACGCCGAGCAGGCTCGCCGCACCGTCGGCGACCGCGTGCAGGACGATCGTTCCCTGATCGTCGGTGAGGTCGTACAGCGTCGGCTTTTTCTGTTCGTTGATCTTGATCGGGAGCCAGCCGGGCGGGAACGTCGCGCCGGTGCGGCCGGACGAGAACGGCGCGACCAGCGGCGCGGCGTCGGTGGCCGGCGGCGCCTGCGCGAATGCCGGTGCAGCCACAATCAACGCGAGCGTCGAAAGCATGCGCAGGGTCGATCCGATCGGAGGCTGCGGCATTTTATGGGACGCGCGATCCGCGATTCGCCCACGCTATGACGGATGGGTAGGTGGCCGCGGGCCAGTCACACTTCATGATAACGTAACCGATTTGATCCACCCTCGAAAATCATGAGCCTCGACCGCGTGACCGCCGGGAGCGATGTCCCGAACGACTGCAACGTCATCATCGAGATCCCGATGCGCGCGGATCCGATCAAATACGAGGTCGACAAGGCGACGGGCGCGGTGTTCGTCGACCGGTTCATGTCGACGGCGATGCATTACCCGTGCAATTACGGCTACATTCCGCGAACGCTCTCGCTCGACGGTGACCCGTGCGACGTCCTCGTGCTGTCGCCGGTGCCGCTCATCACCGGTGTCGTCGTGCGCTGCCGTCCGATCGGGATGCTGAAGATGGACGACGAGGCGGGAGGCGACGCGAAAATCCTGGCGGTGCCGATCGACAAGCTGTCGTCGTTGTACCGGTCGATCGAGACGCCGCGCGACCTGCCCGAAATCCAGCTCGCGCAGATCGCACACTTCTTCGAGCACTACAAGGACCTGGAGCCCGGTAAATGGGTCCGGTTGTCGGGCTGGGTCGGCCCCGAGGAAGCGAAAAAGGAAATCGTCGATAGCGTGCATCGATTCGGCACCGCGAAATCCACCGCTCAGGTCTGAGGCTTTCACGCATGTCGACGGCTCGCGCCGGGTTTCCGGCGCTCTTTGTGCTGCTGTGGAGCACCGGATTCATCGCGGCGAAATACGGCCTACCGTATGCGCCGCCGCTTTCATTCCTGCTCATCCGCTTTTCGCTGGTTGCGGCATTGATGGCGGTCGTCGCCTGGGCGACGCGCGCGGCGTGGCCGCGAACGTCACGCAAATTCGGCCATCTCGCGATCGCCGCGGTGCTCGTGCATGGCGCTTATCTCGGCGGCGTGTTCTTGGCGATCGCGCACGGCATGGCAGCGGGGACGAGCGCGATGCTGGTTGGATTGCAGCCGATCCTCACCGTGCTGATCGCGCGCGTCTGGCTCGGTGAACGCGTCGTGCCGCGGCAGTGGACGGGCCTGGTTCTGGGGTTGGTGGGCGTGTATTTCGTCGTGCGGCACAAAATCGATTTCGGCGGCGATCTTGAAGACCTGTTGCCGATCGCCGTCGCATTGATCGCGATCAGCGTCGGGACGATGTATCAGAAGCGGTTCTGCTCGCATGTCGACATGCGCGCTGGCGCGGTCATCCAGTTCGGTATCTGCGCGCTGATTTACCTCCCCCTCGTGCTTCTGGCGGACGAGCGCGCCGTCGAGTGGACGCCGCAATTCATCTTCGCGCTCGGTTGGTCGGTCGTCGTCCTCTCGGTCGGTGCGATCAGTGTGCTCTATTGGCTGTTGCGCCACGGCGCGGCGGCCGACGTCGCGCGTCTGTTCTATCTCGTTCCCCCAGTGACCGCTGCGATGGCGTTCTTCTTCTTCGGCGAACGTCTCGACGCGCTCGCGTTGGCGGGCATGGGGCTGATCGCCGTGGGCGTCGCGCTCGCGCGGCCGCGCGCTTAGTGGCTTGCGTGCGTGGCGGGCATTTAGCGCCCAACGAACGTGCGCGGAAGATCCCGGACGGCCTCGGGCACCCTCGCGGATTCGGTCCGATCCGCCAGCGCGTCGATGAGGCGCCCCACCGTGCCCTCCTGCGGCAGCGATACGCCGAAGTGGATCGGCGTCGTGCCGCGGTAGACGGCAAGCGTCGGGAAGTTCTCGACGTCGACGTCGCCCGCGATCGCACTGTCGTCCTCGATGTCGAGCCAGACGAAGAGCATGTCCTGGCGCGCCGCTGCGATGCGTTCGTAGGCGCCGCGAAATTCCGTGCAGGTGTCACACCACGCCGCGCAGAACGACACGACGATCAACTGCGAGCCCCCGGCGAATGCTTGCGCCACGACGTCACGGTCGACAGGGGCACAGGTGAGAACGGGCATGGCGAACGGACGCTGCAGGTAGCGGGGTCAGCGATCATGCTGCACGATCCGTGTCCCCGCAATGCGATCGTGCAGGAATTGACGCTCGGGATCGACAAACGCCGCAAGGTAGTTGAGTCCGAGCAATACGATCGCCACGCCGCCCAACCCATGCGGTTTCAACAAGACGTACGTGACGAGCGCGAGCGCTGGCCCGATCCATCCGGCCAGATAGCGCGCGAGCGCCGTCTTGTACGAGGGCGCGCCGCCGTTGCGGTCGACGATCCACATCCGCCATGTCTTCATCGGCAGCGTGCGGCGGCCCCCGGTCCAGCTCCAAACAAAATAGAGCGCAGCGACCGCGAACAGCGCGCAGAACAGCAGGACGCGCGTCGTCAATTCGGGCAGTGGCAGTGCTGGACGGCCTTCGCCGCGGCCCGGCGCGACAATCGCTGACAGCACGAACGTCGCGATAAATAAGACCGCGACGAGCAGTAGCGCTTCGTATGCGACGGCGGCAAGTCGCCGCGGGGTGGAGGTCAGATGGGGTCGCAAGGCTAGCGCCGCGACCCCATGGATAAGTCACAACGCGGTACGGTAATTCGAGAGCCTAGATAGCGGCGAATCGCGGGCAGCGCCCGACGATTCGCTCGAGTAAGACTTGGCTGGGGCGTTGGATACGCTGCCGTCCCTCCTCGATCCCAGCGCGTGTGTTCGCGCCGGATCGGTCACCTTGGCAAATCGGTCGACGCGGGATGCGGCTGCGGTGCCGGCGTGCGTGCACCGCCGGTGGGACGCGCCGGTGCCGTGCCGGTCACGGGAGCGGGCTTGGACGCGAGCTCGCGCTTACGCTCCGGGGGAAGGTTCTGGTACTCCTCCCATTTTTGGCGGACCACTTCCTTCTTTTCGGGCGGCAGCGCCTTCAACGACTTGTATTGCTCGCGCGCCACTTTGCGCTGCTCGGGGGTGAGCTGCGACCACGTGCGCATCTGCTGCTGCATTCGCTGCTGCTCGTCCGGTTGCATGCTCGGATAGCGTTGGGCGACGCCGCGCCATTTGGTTTTGCGCGAGGCGTCCAACTTGTCCCAATCCGGGGCGAGCGGCGCGAGAACCTCTTTTTCCTGGGGCGACAGCTCGGCCCAGGTGGGAGACTTCAGCGTGATTTGCGCGTGGGTGACCGTTGCCGCCGCCATCAGCATGACGGCGGCCGCGACGGTCATCAGCGTTCGAACGAGGCCTTGATCCAATTCTGGAATCCCCGATCCAGATACGCGTCGATCGGAAGGTCGGAGGACAGGATCTGCGTGTCCAGCTCCTCGAATTCCTTCACTTGCTGAAAAGCCTGCCATTGCTGCCAGCCGAATCCTGCGACTGCCACGAACGCGGCAACACCCAGCCAGACCCGCAGGTTGGCGCGCATCGAGGGGTGGCCGCCCATCGTGCTCGTTCCGCCGGCCAGCGAGTGGGCGATTTGCAATCCAACCTCGGGCTCGGCCTGCGGATCGGCGAGCCGGGCCAACGCGGTGGCGCGCGCCTGCTGCAGCCGATACACGGTCCCGGCTTTGAGGTCCGCCGTGGCGCGATCGAGATAAGTGGTTATTTTATTGGCGATTTCTGTTTCGCGGGTGTTCATAGCTTCACCCCTTTGGCGGTCAGCGTTGCGGCCAGCGCACGGACCGCGCGCGAGCAATGGGTTTTGACGCTGCCTTCCGAGCAGCCCATCGCCGCGGCGGCCTCCGCCACATCGAGCTCTTCCCAGTAACGCAACAGGAATGCCTCGCGTTGACGTGCCGGTAGCCGCATCAACGCCTGTTCGATCAAACCGACGATCTGCGCCTGCTCGAGCTGGACCGCGGGATCGACTGTCGCGTTCGAGTCCGATTTCGCCGCCAGAGTTTCCAGCGGATCGTAATCGTCGTCCTTATCGCCTTTCTCGCCGAACGCCGACAACAGGACGGTCCAGGTCGAGCGGACTTTCTGGCGCCGGAAGTGATCGTGAATCGTGTTCTGCAGAATCCGCTGGAACAACATCGGCAACTCGGCGGCCGGCTTGTCCGAGTATTTCTCGGTCAGCTTGAGCATCGCGTCCTGGACGACGTCGAGCGCGGCGTCCTCGTCGCGCACGGCGAACATCGCCTGCTTGAACGCCCGCCGCTCCACTTCCGCAAGGAACGCCGATATTTCCTGTTGTGTGGCCAGTTGCGCGTTTCCCGATCGATTCAACGGCGGATTATAGGCGTAATGCACGGATCGACCGCCCGGTCGCGCCCCGCGGTGCGGGTCCGGCGTGGCGGCGGGCCTTGACCGCGCGCCCGCTTTGCCGCTAGTGTCTCGCTTCCCGGGCCGCGAGGCCCGGACGTTGTGCTGCAAAAACGGCCGTTTGCATCCCCTCCGGCGGTGCCACAAGCGTTACCGGAGATTCCCTCGGGATACGACGGATCCGGCTTTCTACCCGATATGCCTTGGTGGACGCGCCCTAACCGTTAGCGTCCCTTGAGTTTTGCAGAACCCGGCCCGCCGAATCGGCGGGTGGGATCTTATTCATCGGCACAGGCGGGAATCATGCAACTCACGGGTGCGGAAATCACGATCCGCTGCCTCCAGGAAGAAGGCGTCGAATACGTCTTCGGCTATCCGGGCGGCGCGGTGCTCAATATCTACGACGAGCTGTTCAAGCAGGACAAGGTCAAGCACGTCCTGGTCCGGCACGAGCAGGGCGCCGTCCACGCCGCCGACGGCTATTCGCGGTCGTCGCACAAGATCGGCGTCGCGCTCGTCACGTCGGGGCCGGGCGTCACCAACGCGGTCACCGGCATTGCCACCGCGTATATGGACTCGATCCCGATGGTGGTTCTCACCGGGCAAGTGCCGACGCACGCGATCGGGCAGGATGCGTTCCAGGAATGCGACACGGTCGGCATCACCCGGCCGTGCGTCAAGCACAACTTCCTCGTCAAGGACGTGAAGGAGCTGGCCGTCACGATCAAGAAGGCGTTCTATCTTGCCTCGACCGGGCGGCCAGGCCCCGTGCTGGTCGACATCCCCAAGGACGTGACGCAGGCGTCGACCGAGTTCACCTATCCGAAGACGATCTCGCTCCGGTCCTACAACCCGGTGACCAAAGGCCACGCCGGGCAGATCAAGAAGGCGATGCAGCTCTTGCTGGACGCCAAGCGCCCGATGTTCTACACCGGCGGCGGGGTGATCCTGAACAACGCCGCGCCGCAGCTGACGCGGCTCGTGCGGCTTCTTGGCTATCCCTGCACGAACACGTTGATGGGCCTGGGCGGATTCCCCGGCACCGACCCGCAGTTCACCGGGCTGCCCGGCATGCACGGCACCTACGAAACGAACATGGCGATGCAGCACTGCGACGTGCTGTTCGCGGTGGGCGTGCGCTTCGACGATCGCGTGATCGGCGACCCCAAGCACTTCTACCGCGCGGATCGCAAGATCATCCACATCGATATCGACCCGTCGTCGATTTCCAAGCGCGTCAAGGTCGACGTGCCGATCGTCGGTTATGTCGCCGACGTCATCGAAGAGATGCTGAAGCTGTTCGAATCGTCGCCGCAGCGACCCGACGCCTCGGCGCTCAAGGCCTGGTGGGCGCAGATCAAGGAGTGGCAACACAAGGATTGCCTCAAGTACGACCGCAAGAGCGCGCTGATCAAGCCGCAGTACGTGATCGAAAAGCTCTACGAGATCACGAAGGGCGACGCGTTCATCACCTCCGACGTCGGGCAGCACCAGATGTGGGCGGCACAGTATTACAAGTTCGACAAGCCGCGGCGCTGGATCAATTCCGGTGGTCTCGGCACCATGGGATTCGGCCTGCCGGCGGCGATGGGCGTGCAGCTCGTCAACCCGCAGGCGACGGTCGCGTGCGTGACCGGCGAGGCGTCGATCCAGATGTGCATCCAGGAGCTTTCGACCTGCAAGCAGTACCACCTGCCGATCAAGATCGTGAACCTCAACAACCGCTACATGGGAATGGTCCGGCAATGGCAGGAGTTTTTTTATGGGAACCGCTACGCCGAATCGTACATGGACGCGTTGCCGGATTTCGTCAAGCTCGCCGAAGCGTACGGCCACGTCGGCATCAAGATCGAGAAGCCGGGCGATGTCGAGGGCGCGCTCCGCGAGGCATGGGCGCAGAAGGATCGGCTCGTCTTTCTCGACTTCATCACCGATCAAACGGAGAACGTTTTCCCGATGGTGCCGGGTGGCAAGGGGCTCACGGAAATGATCCTCGCCGAGGAATTGTGATGCGCCATATCCTCTCCATTCTCGTCGAAAACGAGGCGGGTGCGCTGTCGCGTATCTCGGGATTATTTTCCGCGCGCGGCTACAACATCGAGTCGCTGACGGTTGCACCGACCGAAGATCCGACGATGTCGCGGATGACGATCGTCACCATCGGCTCGGACGACGTGATCGAGCAGATCACCAAGCAATTGAACAAGCTGGTCGAGGTCGTCAAGGTCGTCGACCTGACCGAGGGCAATCACATCGAGCGCGAGCTGATGCTGGTCAAAGTGCGCGCGGCCGGCAAGGAGCGCGACGAGATGAAGCGATTGGCCGATATCTTTCGCGGCCGTATTCTCGACGTCACCGACAAGAGCTACACGATCGAGCTCACGGGACCCGGAGAAAAGCTCGACGCGTTTCTCGGCGCCATCGAGCCTGGCGTCATTCTGGAGACGGTGCGCACGGGGGCGTCCGGGATCGGGCGGGGCGAAAGAATTTTGCGAGTTTGAACAGAGGGATCAAGGGAGCAGTCACATGAAGGTCTATTACGAAAAGGACGCCGACCTGTCGCTGATCAAAGGCAAGAAGGTGACGATCGTCGGTTACGGCTCGCAGGGGCATGCGCACGCGCAGAACTTGAACGACTCCGGCGTCAAAGTGACCGTCGGTCTCCGCAAGGGCGGCGCGTCGTGGGACAAGGCGAAAAAAGCCGGGCTCAAGGTCGCCGAGGTGGGCGAAGCGGTGAAGGGCGCCGACGTCGTGATGATGCTGATGCCGGACGAGAGCATCGCCGCGACCTATCAGAGCGAGGTCGAGCCCAACATCAAGAAAGGCGCGGTGCTCGCGTTCGCGCACGGCTTCAACATCCACTACGCGCAGGTGGTGCCGCGCGCCGATCTCGACGTCGTCATGGTCGCACCCAAGGCGCCGGGCCACACGGTACGCTCGACCTACGTGGCCGGCGGCGGCGTCCCGATGCTGATCGCGGTCCATCGCGACGTGTCGAAGAAGGCGCGCGACCTGGCCCTGTCGTACGCGGCGGCGATCGGCGGCGCGCGTGCCGGCGTCATCGAGACCAATTTCCGCGAAGAGACCGAGACCGACCTGTTCGGCGAGCAAACGGTACTGTGCGGCGGGCTGGTCGAGCTGATCAAGGCTGGCTACGAGACGCTGATCGAGGCAGGCTACGCACCCGAAATGGCGTACTTCGAATGCCTGCACGAAGTGAAGCTTATCGTCGATCTGATCTACGAGGGCGGCATCGCGAACATGAACTACTCGATCTCGAACAATGCGGAATATGGCGAGTACGTCACCGGGCCCAAGATCGTCACTGCGGCCACCAAGCAGGCGATGCGCGAAGCGCTCGCCCGAATACAGAGCGGCGAATACGCGAAGGACTTCATCCTCGAGAACCGGGCCGGTGCGCCGACGCTCCAGTCGCGCCGCCGTCTGACCGCCGAGCATTCGATCGAGCAAGTCGGCGAAAAGCTCCGCTCGATGATGCCGTGGATCAAGAAAAACAAACTGGTCGATCAGGCGCGCAATTGACCTGCCGCCGCTGCTTTCGGCCGGCGCTATACTGAAGGCTCGCGATCTTGTGCGGAGGTGCCGTGCGATTCAAGCGTGAAATCAGCACTCCCAAGCGGCAGGGCGGATGGATCGCGTTGATCGGCCTCCTGCTTGCGCTGGTCATCGTGGGCATGCTTCTCAAGACGGTGATGGACCAGTATGGGTTGACGCGCAAGCCGGGCACTGCGGGCCAAGCCACCGGTCTCGGTCCCGTCTCGCAAGACACGGCGGTGGCTCCGTCGCCGCGCGAGGCAATGGAGCGCGCGCGCGGTCTCGAAGCGAACGTCCAGCAGCAAGCCGCCGATCAAGCCAAGCGCATCGACGACGCGTTGAAGCAATAAAAAGCTTCGCGAGGGACGGGCGGTGCGTGCTGCGGCGGGCTGGGCTCCGCGGTCGGTATGGTTCGACCCCTCCCTGCTAGAATCCGACGGCCCTTCTCCTCGGGTTGTCACGTGTCGAGCTACCCGCATCCGATCATCGCCCGCGAAGGGTGGCCGTTCCTGGCGCTCGCCGCCGTCGTGGCCGTGGCACTGTCGATTTCGCCGTTGTGGCCGCTGGCCGTGCTGGCATGGCTCGCGGTCCTGTTCATTGCGCAATTCTTCCGCGATCCGCCGCGCAGGGTCCCGCAAGATGCCAACGCCGTGCTGTCGCCGGCCGACGGGAAGATCGTCGCGGTCGTGAACGCGCGCGACCCGTATCTCGATCGTGACGCGCTGAAGATCAGCGTGTTCATGAATGTATTCAACGTGCATTCGAACCGCAGCCCGATCGGCGGCGACGTGAAGAACGTCTGGTACAACGCCGGCCGCTTCGTCAACGCCGCGCTCGACAAGGCATCGGAGGACAACGAGCGCAATGCGATCCAGTTGCGCACGCCGGCGGGGGTCGACGTCACTTGCGTGCAGGTGGCCGGCTTGATCGCACGCCGTATCCTTTGTTATGTCGGTCCCGGCGACCATCTTGGGCCGGGACAGCGTTACGGCTTCATTCGCTTCGGATCGCGCGTCGACGTCTATCTGCCGTCGAGCGCCACGCCGCGTGCGGCGGTGGGCGATATGGTCTACGCGACCGAGTCGATTCTCGCGGTACTGGCTTAGGTTCCATAGCGCGTTGTTCACCTGCGGGCTTGCTGATACGCTGTGACGCCATGCATGACGACTATCAGACGCAGCGAGTGATGTTGAAGAACCGCGTGCGGCGGCGCGGGATCTATCTGCTGCCGAATCTCTTCACGACCGCGGCGCTGTTCGCCGGGTTCTACGCGATCGTGCAAGCGATGAACGTCAACTTCGACTATGCGGCGATCGCGATTTTCGTCGCGATGGTGCTGGACGGCCTCGACGGTCGCGTCGCGCGAATGACGCACACGCAAAGCGCGTTCGGCGCCGAGTACGACAGCCTCTCGGATATGGTGTGCTTCGGCGCGGCGCCGGCGCTCGTCATGTACGAATGGGTGCTGCGCGATCTCGGCAAGCTGGGCTGGATTGCGGCCTTCGTCTACGTGGCCGGCGCCGCGCTGCGGCTCGCGCGCTTCAACACGCTGCTCGAGGTCGCGGACAAGCGGTGGTTCACCGGGTTGCCGAGCCCGTCGGCGGCAGCGCTGGTCGCGGGCCTGGTGTGGGTCGTCGACGATCTCGGCTACGACCCCGAGCCCATCCGCTGGTGGGCCTGGTTCATCACCATCTTCGCCGGGCTCACGATGGTGAGTAACCTCAAGTACTGGAGCTTCAAGACGTTCAACTTGAAGCGAAGCGTCCCGTTCGTCGTGCCGCTCGTGATCGTGATTTTCATTGCACTGGTCGTGTGGCAGCCGCCGATCGTGCTGTTCGCGGGATTCGTCGCCTATGCAATATCCGGTTACGCCGTCACCGCGTGGCAGGCGATGCGCAAGCGGCGCGCGGCGCCATCGAATTGACGCCGTCGCCGATGTCATCGCGGCGTCTCGCTGTGGGCTCATCCTCAATCACGTCGTGCGGGGTCGGCGCGAGGCGAAGCGGCTCGCTTACCTGGCGATCGGGGCGTCGCGTACGATCGATCCTTGATTTGGCGGACACCGGCCGCCCCCCCTGTTGCCTCACCTAAAAACCCGAGTGAAATGTGTTTCGTTGCCTCACCTAAAAACCTGAGTGAAATGTGTTTCGTTGCCTCATGTAAGAATCTGAGTCAAATTGCTGATCAAAAAGGCATGCTATTTGAGTTCACGTCCGCCGCCGCACTGGTCCGGCCTTGACTTGCCGCACTACTG
>CATPAO010000173.1 GCA_955652025.1 Casimicrobiaceae bacterium | reverse complement strand
TCGCGGCGATCGTCGGTGCGGGTCATACGATACCGCTGTGCCTTACGCAGCCGGATCGGCCAAAAGGCCGAGGGCTCAAACTCGAATTGTCGCCGGTGAAGGTCTTCGCGCTGCGACATCGGATTACGCTCGCACAGCCGGAAACGCTCAAGACGAACGATGCGCGAGCGCCGCTGTTGGCGATACCGCTCGACGTGCTCGTGGTGGCCGCCTACGGGCTGCTGCTGCCGCCGCCGATGCTGGCGTGGCCCTCGCACGGCGGCCTCAACATCCATGCGTCGTTGCTCCCGCGCTGGCGCGGCGCGGCGCCGATCCAGCGCGCGATCCAAGCGGGCGATACGACGACCGGCATCACGATCATGCAAATGGACGCGGGCCTCGACACCGGAGACATCGTCGCGACAACCGCGATGCCCATCGCCCCGCGCGAGACCGCGGGAACGCTTACCCGCAAGCTGGCCGCAACGGGTGCGGCGGCGATCGTTGACGCGCTTTCGCGTCTTGCGCGGGATGGACGGCTCCCGCGCGAGCCGCAGCCTGCGTCCGGCGTCACCCACGCCGCCAAGATCGGGCGCGACGAGCGCGCAATCGACTGGACACAATCGCCAATCACCCTCGAGCGCAAGCTCCGCGCCTTTGACCCGACGCCCGGCGCGGTCGCATCGCTCGACGGAGATCTTGTCAAACTCTGGGCAGCCGACGCCCGGGACGCGACGAGCGACGCCGCGGCGGGGACCGTCGTCGCCGCGACGCCCGCCGGGATCGACGTCGCATGCGGACCCGCACGCCCGCGCGAGACGCTCCGAATCACCGAGCTTCAGCCCGCGGGCGGGCGGCGGATGTCGGCGGCCGCGTACCTCGCCGGCCGGCCGCTCGAGGCAGGCGCGCGTTTTGCGCCGCCGGCGGCATGACGGAACGGCGCTGATCGATGCATGTCGAGCAGGCGCAGGCAGCCCGCGCGGTGCGAAGCGTTCTGGGCGGCGCGACGCTCGGGGATGCGCTCGCTGCGGTCGACGACGGATCGCCGCTGCGCGGGCGGGCACTCGTGCAGGAGCTGGCGTACGGCACGCTGCGGCATTGGGGAACGCTCGATGCGCTGACGCGGCGCCTGGCCGCGAAGCCCGTCACCGACGAGTTGCTGTCCGCGTTGGTCGCCGTCGCGATCTATCAGCTCGATCACACGCGTGCGCCGCCATTCGCCATCGTCGATCGCGCGGTCGATGCGGCGGGCACGCTCGCGCGACCCGCGGCCAAGCGCTGGGTCAACGCGCTTTTGCGGCGCTATTTGCGCGAACGCGACGCGCTCGCCGCCGCCGTGCAAGCCGATCCTGTCGCGCGGTGGTCGTATCCGCGTTGGTGGATCGCGCGCATCAAGGCCGATTTCCCCGCGCAATGGACGGAGATCCTTGCCGCAGGCAACGCGCGGCCGCCGCTTTCGCTACGAGTCAACGCGCGTACGACGACGCGCGACGCGTTGCTGGCCGCCTTCGCGCAGCAAGGCGTCATCGCTCGCGCGGCGGAGCTCTCGGGCGTCATCGTCGATCCGCCGCAACCGGTGACGACGCTGCCGGGTTACGCCGAAGGGGCGTTTTCGGTCCAGGATCTTGGCGCGCAGCGTGCGGCGCCGCTGCTCGACGTCGCGGACGGTATGCGGGTGCTCGACGCGTGCGCGGCGCCCGGCGGCAAGACGACGCACCTGCTGGAGCAGGCCGACATCGCGCTCACCGCGCTCGACAACGATCCTGCGCGGCTCATCCGGGTGACCGCAAATCTCGCGCGGCTCAAGCTCGCGTCGCGCGATGTCGAGGTGATTCACGGCGACGCCGGCGCGACGGGCGAATGGTGGAATGGCCGGCCGTACGACCGCATCCTTGCCGATGTGCCGTGCAGCGCATCGGGCGTCGTGCGCCGGCATCCCGACGGCAAGTGGCTGCGGAGGGCGACGGACATCGCGGCCTTCGCCCGCGGGCAGGACCGGATTCTGGAGGCGCTGTGGCCCCTGTTAGCGCGCGGCGGAAGGATGCTGTATGCCACGTGCTCGCTGTTCGCGGAGGAAAACGAGGGCCGGATCGCGCAATTCCTGGCGCGGCATACGGAGGCGTTGCGCGAAACCATCACGTTTCCAGCCGATGTACCGCACACCGGGGGCCAACTCTTGCCTTCGCCTTCTGCAACAGTCCACAATCAAGATGGGTTTTTCTACGCGCTGCTCCGCAAAGCCTGACGCGGCGTCCGGCCGCCGGCGCGACCGTGACGCGGGAAGTCGCCGTCACGGTGCCGCGAGACTCGTGCGCACGTTGCCGGCATGCCGCACTGCCCCCGCACCCTTCCCTCCTTGTCCGCGCTCGCGCGCCGCAGAACGCTGTGCCTCCTTGGGGCCGCGGTGATCGGATTGGCGCTGCCGGCGCCGCCGGCGCACGCCGATGTCGTGCCGGTGAAAAGCGCCGAACTGCGCGTCGACGAGGGCGATCTCATCCTTTCCGCCGAGTTCGGCCTCACGTTGACGCCGTCGCTCGAGGAGGCGTTGCAAAAAGGCATTCCGCTTTATTTCACCGTCGAGTTCGAGCTCTTACGCGCGCGCTGGTACTGGCTCGACGAAAAGATCGCCGAGTGGTCGATCACCTACCGCGTGTCGTATTTGGCGCTGACCCAAAAGTACCGCGTGGCGAGCGGACCGCTCGGGCAAGCGTTCGAGTCGCTGGAAGAGGTCGAGCGCTTTATCGGTCGCGTCGCGTCGCGACCGGTCGGACGCGCCGACGCGCTTGTGAAGGAGGGCCGCTACGAGGCGGCGATCCGCATCAAGCTCGACGTCAATCAATTGCCGAAGCCTTTCCAGGTGAATGCGCTGGCGTCGCGCGAGTGGCAACTCGCGTCCGATTGGCACCGGTGGGGGTATAGCCCGTGAGCGGACGCTTTCCCTCGCGCGGCGTGCGCTGGATGTTGCTTGTCGTCGCATGCCTCGCGGCGATCGCGCTGTTCCTGCTCGCGACGGCGACCGCCAACACGCAGTTGTTCGCGGGCAACTACAACGCGTTGCTCGTGTTGAACGCGGTGATGGTCGGCCTGCTGATGCTGGTCGTCGGGTGGCAGCTGACGCGCTTGCGACGCAACCTGAAAGCCGGTGTCTTCGGTTCGCGGCTCGCGGTGCGCCTCGTGTTCCTGTTCGTGCTGGTCGCGGTTCTCCCGGGTGCGCTCGTCTATGCGGTCTCGGTGCAGTTTCTCGGCAAGAGCATCGAGAGCTGGTTCGACGTGCGCGTCGACCGCGCGCTCGACGGCGGAATCAATTTGGGTCGCAGCTCGCTCGACTATCTGCTTCGTGAGACCTCGAATCGCGCGACGCAGGTCGCGCAGGCGCTCTCCGATGCGCCCGGCAATCCCGGCAGCGCGCTGTCCCGCGCCGCCGAGCAGGCAGGCATCTCCGAGGCGGCGCTCTACTCGACGTCGGGCAATGTGCTGGCGCTTGCCGGGACCGCGACGTCGACGGCGACGCCCGAGCCGCCGCCCGCGCGGGCGCTCCGCCGCGCGCGCTTGCAGCAGACTTACGCGGAAGCCGAGCAGACGACCGATTCCGGACTGGTGCTCCGCGTCGTCGTTCCGGTGAACAGCGGCGACCGGCTCGATCCGCTCCGCGTACTGCAAGTGATCGAGCCCGTGCCGAAAGCGCTCGCGCAGGACATGGAAAAAGTCCAGGCCGGCGCACGCGATTACCAGGAGATCTCGTTCTCGCGAAGCGCGCTCAAGCGGCTCTACGCGCTGACGTTGACGCTGACGCTGTTGCTCGCGCTCACTTGTGCGCTCGGACTCGCCGTCGTGCTTTCCGAACGCTTCGCCGCGCCGCTCGGTCTGTTGGCCGAAGGGACGCGCGCGGTCGCGCAAGGCGATTTCTCGCGCCGCCAGCCGGTGACGTCCAAGGACGAGCTCGGCGTGCTCACCGAGTCCTTCAATACGATGACATCGCAACTGGCGGACGCGCAGGCCAAGACAGAGGATTCGCGCCGCGCGATCGAGACGGCGAACGCGTACCTCAAAAGCGTCCTCGGCAACCTGTCCGCCGGCGTGCTGGCGTTCGACGACCGATACCGGCTCCGCACCGACAATCCGAGCGCGGCGGTGATCCTCCAGCAGCCGACGGCGGAGCTCATCGACATGCCGCTGGCCGAGTGGGGGAAGCGGCTGCCGGCGCTCGCCTCGTTCGCCGAGCTCGTCGCCGACGGATTCCGATCCGCGCGGAACGGGCAGTGGCAGAAAGAGGCCGAGCTGGCCGTCGCGGGGCAGCCGCGCACGGTCCTGATGCGCGGAACGCGTCTGCCCGGCGCGGCGGTGCCGGGCTACGTGGTGGTGTTCGACGACGTCTCCGAGCTCGTGCAGGCGCAGCGCGACGCGGCGTGGGCGGAAGTCGCGCGCCGTCTTGCGCACGAGATCAAGAATCCGCTGACGCCGATCCAGCTCTCCGCCGAGCGGCTCGCGGTCAAGCTGGCGCCGCGGCTCGAGGGCGCCGACGCCGACACGCTGCGCCGGGGCACGCAGACGATCGTCTCGCAGGTCGCCGCGATGAAGAACATGGTCGACGACTTCGCGATCTACGCGCGCCAGCCGCGCCCGGGACAGATGCAAAGCGTCGATTTGGCCGCCCTCTTGCTCGACGTGCTCGCTCTGTACGACAATCTGCGCCCCCACGTTGCGCTGGCACTCCCGGATGTACCGGTCATAATCCAAGGCGAGCCCACTCGCCTCCGCCAGGTGTTCCACAACCTTTTGCAAAATGCCGTCGACGCCCAGGCCGACATCGCCGATCCACGATTCGCAATCTCGCTCACCGGAATGGGAGGCGAGGCGAGGCTCACGTTCGCCGACCACGGCCCCGGTTTCGACCCCGACATGATCGAGCACGCGTTCGAGCCCTACGTGACGACGAAGGCGAAAGGGACCGGGCTCGGGCTCGCCATCGTGAAAAAGATCGTCGACGAGCACCGCGGGCGGGTAGTGCTGGAGAACACAGCGCCGCGCGGCGCGCGGGTCACGCTCGTCTTCCCCGCGATCCACACGACCGCGGCCGCCGCCGCTTAAAAGCGCCATCCTCCGGAATCATTCATGGCTCCAGCCCGAGAAATCTTGATCGTCGACGACGAAGTCGGCATCCGCGAACTGCTCTCCGAGATCCTGCAGGACGAAGGCTACCGCGTCGCGACCGCCGAGAATGCCGGCGAAGCCCGCCGCTACCGTCAGCGCCAGCAACCGGCGCTCGTGCTGCTCGACATTTGGATGCCCGACACCGACGGCGTGACCCTTCTGCGCGAATGGGGCGCGGCGGGGCTCGTCACGATGCCGGTGATCATGATGTCCGGGCACGGCACGATCGAGACGGCGGTGGAGGCTACGAAGATCGGCGCGTTCGACTTCCTGGAAAAGCCGATCGGACTGTCCAAGCTGCTGACGACGATCTCGCGCGCGTTCAAGACGGCGGCGGCGAAGGAGCCGCGGCGGGTTTCGCTGTCGATGCTTGGCACGGGCGCGGCGATCCGGCAAACCGAACGCGCGCTCGAGGAGATCGCAGGCACGCGACGCGTGGTGTTGATCGTGGGCGAGCCCGGCACCGGTCACGATATTGCGGCGCGCGCGCTGCAAACGGCCGACGCGCCGTTCGTCGTCCTCGGCAACGGCACCCGTTTTCTCAACAATCCGTTGTCGTTGATCGACGAAGCGCACGAGGGCATTCTCTACTGCCCCGAGATCGGGCTGTATTCGAAGGCGGAGCAAAAGGGCCTCGCGTTCCTGTTGGGCAAGCTCGAAAAGCACAACGTGACGCTCGTCGCTACCAGCGCCGAGCCTCTCGGCAATCTCGCGACCGAGGGCAAGTTCGACGCGGCGTTGCTTTCGGAGCTCTCCGCCAGCGCGGTGATGCTGCCGCCGCTTCGTACCCGGCGCGACGACATCCCGCCGCTGATCGAGCGTTATTGGCGCGAGTCGAAAACGGGCGAGCACGCGTCGCCGCTCTTGTCGGCGCTGCCTCCCGTCGCGCTGACGGCGCTCACCAATGCGCACTGGCCGGGCAATCTCGACCATCTTGCCGGCGTCGTCGAGAACCTGCAGGTGGTTCGCGGCGAAATCACCGCGGATCATGTGAAGCGCCTCCTGGGCGAAGCGGCAGCGCCGAACCGGGCGGTGGCGCCCGAGATCACCGCGCGGTTTTTCGACCTGCCGCTTCGCGAGGCGCGCGAGGCGTTCGAGCGGATCTATTTCGAGCAGCTCCTGGGTCGCGAGCAGAGCAACATGAGCAAGGTCGCCGAGAAGGCGGGCCTCGAGCGCACGCATCTCTACCGCAAATTGAAACAGCTCAACATCCGCTTTTCGCGACGCGGCGACGACACTACCGTGGTTTGAAGCCGACGATCCGCGTGAGTTCTGAGGCGCTGAACCCGGCCGTCGCTTGCGCGGGCAGACGCGAGCGTATGGCGCCGCTCGTCGTCGGCGCGATCGGCATCGTGTACGGCGACATCGGCACGAGCCCGCTCTACACGCTTCGTACCGCGTTCACCGGAACGCACGGCCTCGCGCTGACGCACGACAACGTGCTGGGTGTGCTGTCGGTGATCTTCTGGGCGTTGGTCGTCGTGGTCACGCTCAAGTACATCACGCTGATCATGCGCGCCGACAACCGCGGCGAAGGCGGCATTCTCGCGCTGACCGCGCTCGTTTCGCGCCGACTCGAGCGCGCGCCGCGGCGCCGCTGGTGGCTGGTCGGGCTCGGCATCTTCGGCGCGGCGATGTTCTACGGCGACGGGATGATCACGCCCGCGATCACGGTGCTGGGCGCCGTCGAGGGGCTCGAGGTCATCGCGCCGCCCTTGCGGCCTTACGTCGTGCCGGTGGCCGTCGTGATCATGGTCGTGCTGTTCGCGATCCAGAAGCGCGGCACCACGAGCATTGGCGCGATCTTCGGCCCGGTGATGTGCGTGTGGTTCGCGACGCTCGGCGTGTTGGGCGCGCTGGAAATCGATGCGCGTCCGGAGGTTCTGGCGGCGCTGAACCCGAGGTATGCGTTCGCGTTCATTACGGACGATACGGTCGCCGCTTTGTTGGCGTTCGGCGCCGTTGTGCTGGCGGTGACGGGCACCGAGGCGCTGTACGCCGACATGGGCCATTTCGGGAAGAGCCCGATCCGCCGCGCGTGGCTCTTTTTCGTGATGCCGGCGCTCGTCCTCAATTATTTCGGCCAGGGCGCGCTGATCCTGGGCGACCCGACGGCGATCAAGAATCCCTTCTACCTCCTCGCGCCGGACGGGGCGCTGGTCCCGCTCCTCGTGCTCGCAACGGCCGCGGCGATCATCGCGTCGCAGGCGGTCATTTCCGGCGCGTTTTCGCTCACGCGCGCGGCGATCCAGATGGGCTATTGCCCGCGCCTGACGATCGAGCACACGTCCGAACGCGCGATCGGCCAGATCTACGTGCCGTTCATCAACTGGACGTTGCTCGCCGCGGTGATCGCGCTCGTCGTCGGATTCCGCAACTCCGGCAACCTGGCCGGCGCGTACGGTATCGCGGTGACACTGGCGATGCTGATCGACTCCATCCTGATCTTTGTCGTCATGCGGCAACTGTGGGACTGGCCGACGTGGCTTGCCGTGGCGATCGCCACGCCGCTCATCCTGATCGATCTCACGTTCCTTTCCTCGAACGCGCTCAAGATTCCCGACGGCGGCTGGTTCCCGATCCTCATCGGGATCATCGTCTTCACGCTCCTGACGACGTGGAAGCGCGGCCGCATCGTGTTGATGGAACGGCTCGCCGAGGATGCGATGCCGCTCGACCTCTTCATCCAGAGCATCGAGGCGTCGCCGCCGACGCGCGTTCCGGGCACCGCGGTGTTCCTGACGTCGACGCAGAACCGGGTGCCGCACGCGTTGCTGCACAACCTCAAGCACAACAAGGTGCTGCATAGACGGATCGTGCTCCTGACCGTCGTGATGCGCGACATCCCGTTCGTGGCCGAGGGCGAGACACGCTACGACATCAAGTCGCTCGGCAGCGATTTCTACAAGATGACGGCGGATTACGGCTTCAAGGAGGACCCCGACGTTCCCGCGCTCCTCGAGGAATGCGGGCGCAAGGGCTTCGCGTTCGACATGATGGAGACGTCGTTCTTCGTCTCGCGCGAAACGCTGATCGCGACCGTTGCCCCGCGAATGGCGCTGTGGCGCGAAAAGCTATTCGTGTCGATGTCGAAGAACGCGATCAAGGCGTCGGAGTTCTTCCAGATTCCGACCAACCGCGTGGTGGAGCTGGGAACGCAAGTCGAGCTTTAGCTTTAGCGACTTGGGGCATCGTTAGGGCGCCCAAAAAAACGCCGGCCCGCGGGGCCGGCGTTATCGACATTTCGATCTCGTTACTGAATGTGCGCCATCTGCGCGCGCATCGTCTTGATCGCCTTGCTCTCGATCTGGCGGATGCGTTCGGCGGACACGCCATATTCGTTCGCCAACGCCTGCAGCGTCGCGGGATTGTCTTCCTCGAGCCAACGCGCCTCGAGAATGCGCCGGCTGCGGTCGTCCAGCTTCGCCATCGCGCGCTGCAACCCGACGCTGCGGTTCCGCGCCGTTTCGGCGCGCTCGAGGATTTTCACCGGCTCGTCGTCGACGTCGGTGAGATAGGCGATCGGCGTCACCGATTCCTCGTCGCCGGGGGCCGGATCGAGCGCGATATCCTTGCCGCCCAGGCGCGTTTCCATCTCGAGCACTTCCTCGCGCTTGACACCCAGCTCGCGTGCGATGGCGTCCGCTTCGGAGTGCGTCAACGCTGCCGACCGCCCCTTCATGCTGCGCAGGTTGAAGAACAGCTTGCGCTGCGCCTTCGTCGTCGCGAGTTTCACCAAACGCCAGTTGCGCAAGATGTATTCGTGCATCTCGGCGCGGATCCAGTGCAACGCGAACGAGACGAGCCGCACGCCACGCTCGGGGTCGAAGCGGCGCACCGCCTTCATCAGGCCGACGTTGCCTTCCTGGATCAGGTCGGCCTGCGGCAGGCCGTACCCCAGGTAGTTCCGCGACACGGCGACGACGAGCCGCAGGTGCGACAACACGAGCTCGCGCGCCGCGTCCAAATCCCCGTGCGCCTGAAGGCGGCGCCCCAGCGCGGTTTCCTGTTCCGCGGTCAGCAACGGAAAGCGGTTCACCGCCTGGATGTACTGGTCGAGACTACCGAGCGAAGCCGGGGTCGGGAAGGTCAGGGCAGTACCGGACATTCAGTTCTCCTCGTCTTGGCGGCAGGCCGGTTTGCAGTGCCGAGCGCCATCCGGGTCTGCCACAAGTTTAGCACTCGCCATTAGAGAGTGCTAATCATCGCCCAAAGTTCCCGACTGATCCAGTCGGGTATGACGGACCGCGATTCTGGCGGGACGAACCGCGGCCGGTGCGCACGAACCCCGTCCCGCCCCACCATCTGAGGGTGCCGGCGTGCGCAACCTTCGACTGCGGAAAATAGACAATCACTGCCGAAGTGGGCACTCGCCCTTGCAGGTCGCCGGGCTAAGCGGCGTCGGGAAGGAGCGCGTCGACGAATTCGGAGACGATGAATGGACGCAAGTCGTCGACGCCCTCACCCACGCCGATGAACTTGAGCGGGACGGGGTGCTGCTCGGCAATCGCGGCGACGACGCCCCCCTTGGCGCTGCCGTCGAGCTTGGTCAGGACGAGACCCGTCAGGCCAACCGCGCGGTCGAACGCCGCGACTTGGGCCACCGCGTTCTGGCCGGTGTTTGCGTCGACCACCAAGAGCACCTCATGCGGCGCGCCGGGTTGCGCCTTGGCGATCACGCGCTTGATTTTCGAAAGCTCGTCCATCAGGTGCGCCTGCGTGGCCAGACGGCCGGCGGTGTCGGCCAGCACCACATGAATGTCGCGGGCACGCGCGGCGTTGATCGCGTCGAAGATCACCGCCGCCGCGTCGCCGCCGTGCTGCTGGATCACCGCGACACCGTTGCGCTCGCCCCAAACGGCCAACTGCTCGCGAGCGGCGGCCCGGAACGTGTCGCCGGCGGCGAGCAGCACCGCGAGACCCTGCTGTTGCAGCCATTTGGCGAGCTTGCCGACCGAGGTCGTCTTGCCAGCGCCATTGACGCCGGCCAGCATGATGACGAACGGCCGGGCGTCGGAGACCAGCAACGGCGCTTCGAGCGGCTCGAGCAGCGCGTTGAGTGACGCCCGCAGGATCGCCCGCGGGTCGGCATCGGGTCCCGAACGCCGGTAGCGCGCCTTCATGTCGTCCAGCAGGTGCGCCGTCGCCGCGACGCCGACATCCGCGGTCAGCAGTGCCGATTCCAGATCGTGCAGCGCCAGGTCGTCGAGCGCCCGGTGCGCGAGCACGCCGCAAAGCGCGCCCGACAATTTGCCCCGCGAGACCGACAGGCCCGACTTGAGCCGTTCGGTCCAGGAAGCCGCATCGGCCGACGGCACCGACGCTTTGGGCTTGAAGAGATCGAACATGGGTCGTGCCCGCGTGATGGACGTCCGCGGGCAAAACTGCAATTCTACCGGTCCGTCATGAACCGGACCCCGCAATCGCGCATGCGTACGCCGAAGGCCCAGCGCGTTCGCATCATCGGCGGGCGGCACCGGGGTCGAATTGTGCATTTTCCCGCGACACCGGGGCTCCGGCCGACGCCCGATCGTGTTCGGGAGACACTATTCAACTGGCTCGGTCAGGATCTTGATGGCTGGTGCACACTCGACTTGTTCGCGGGAAGCGGTGCCCTTTCGCTCGAGGCGGTGTCGCGGGGCGCAGCGCTTGCCGTGGCCGTCGATCGCAATCCGGCACTGATCCGGGCGCTCGAAGCGACGGCTGCCGCGTTCGGCGCGCGAGGGATCGAGGGGCATGCCGCCGGGGCGACCGAATTTCTCGCCCGGGAGACGCGGACGTTCGACGTCGTGTTTCTGGACCCCCCGTTCGACACCGATCCGTGGCCGTCGTTGCTGCCGGCCAGCGCATCGAGGCTCACACCGGCCGGATTCATCTATGCCGAGGCGTCGCGCGAAATTGCGGCGCCGGAGCGCTTCCGCGTCTGGCGTCACGCCAAGGCGGGGGCGGTGCATTATCATCTGCTGCGGCGAGAGGCGGGGCCACGATGAAGGCCGGCGCTCGCCCCCATGATCACCGCCCACGATCCATGCTCAAAGTCGTCTATCCTGGAACGTTCGACCCCTTCACCCGGGGCCACGAGGACGTGGTTCGCCGGGCGGCGTGGCTGTTCGATCGCGTGGTGGTCGGAATCGCCGACAGCGAGTCGAAACGGCCGTTCTTTACCGCCGCGGAGCGAATCGACATGACGCGCGAGGTGTTGGCGCCGTTCGCCAACGTCGAGGTCGCCGGCTTCTCGACGCTCCTGATGGATTTCGTTCACGCCCAGGATGCGCGCGTCGTGCTGCGGGGACTGCGCGCCATCTCGGACTTCGAATACGAGTTCCAGATGGCGGGGATGAACCGCAACCTCTACCCGGAGGTCGAAACGCTGTTCTTGACGCCGGCCGAGAAGTACACGTTCATCTCGTCGACGATCGTGCGCGAAGTCGCCAAGTTCGGCGGTGACGTTTCGCAGTTCGTCCATCCGATCATATTGGCGCGGATGCACGCGAAACTGGCGCGGCAGAGCGGTCCCAAACGGTAGCGAGCGAGCGGAAAAGACACGCGCGATGGCACTGATGATCACCGACGAATGCATCAACTGCGACGTCTGCGAGCCGGAGTGTCCGAACGCGGCGATTTCGCAGGGGGTGGAAATCTACGTGATCGACCCGGCGAAATGCACAGAGTGCGTCGGGCACTTCGACGTGCCGCAGTGCCGCGAGGTTTGTCCGGTCGACTGCATCCCGGTCAACCCCGACCATATCGAAACGCGCGATCAGCTGATGCGCAAATACGAAGCGCTCGTCGTGGGGGTCCGAAAATGAGCGCCGCCGGGCCGACCCAAGGCGCGAATTAGTTTTAGTCCCCTCTGGGGGCAGCGCAGCGGCGCGAGCCGCAAGCGTGGGGGCCGGCGCGTAGCCGCGTCTGTCAGGCAGCCTCGCTGTTGGCCGCCGCCGGCATCGCGTCCGGCATCTCGACGATCGCGTCGATCGATTCGAGCTGATCGGACAAACCGTCCTGCTGGAAGATGAGCGCGACGCGCGCCTGCTCGAGCTCGGCAATGCGGTCCTCCAATTCGTCGCTTGCCTGGTGGATGCGGCGGATGCTTTCCAGCCGCCGGCGCAATTGGAGGTGGTGTTCGCGCACCTGCGTCTCGAGCGGCGCCATCACCGCCTTCAACCAGGATTCGACGTCGCGGTTGGCGATGTCGTAGACGTGCTTGGCGCGTGAGGCGATCGTCTCGAAGAAGCGCTTCATCAGCGCGAACTTCGCCTTGCTCACCATGTTCCACAGCGTGTTGAAATGCGTGTTATACGCGCGTTCGAGCCGCTCGATCTCTTTTTGGTATTTGAGCACGGAAAATGGCGGTGGCATGAACGGCTCGAGACCATGATCGTTGGCGAAGCGCACGTACATCGCGCGCATCATGTCGTGGATCTCTCCCGACTGCAGCGACGCCTGGTCGAAGTCGCTCGCGATCCGCGCGAAGAACTCGTTCATCGCCTCGCGCACACCTTTGGTGAAGTTGCTGTCTTCGATACGGTGGCGCGTGCGCGCGGCGTTGCTGCGGAGCGCGGGCAAGCCGATCACGTCGAACAGATCATTCGTTTGCTGAGTGAACACGTTGCGCAACGCCGTGTAGCGGGCGAGTCCGCGCTCGAACAGCTCCTTCTCTTCGCGGATGCGTTCCATCATATGCAGCACGACGTCGAGATTCTTGCCGCGCAACGCGGTGAGCTCGCCCAACTGCTCGTCGATGCCCACCATTCGCGCGTCGAGAATCGATCTCGTACCCGCAGCGAGCGACCGCAGATCGGACTGCGTCGCGGCGCCGATGATCTCGCGCTTGGCGGGAATGAGCTTGCCGGAGAGCGCGTTCTCGAGCGCCGGCAGCCGGCTTCGCGCCAGCAGCGCATCGTCGCCGTTCACCTTCGCGAGCAACGCCTTTTGCGCCGACACGGCGAACACCTGCGCGGTGCGGATACCGAGGAGCGAAGCGCTCGCCTTCACCTGCCGCTCGATTTCCGCGTTGATTTCAGAGAGCGGCTTCAGGTCGTCCCACAGGCCGTCGATCTTGTTGAGAACGACGATGCGGCCGGCCTTCGACGCCGGGTCGTCGCCCGCGAGATGGTGCGTCCACACGTCGAGATCGGTCTTCGACACGCCGGCGTCGGCGGAGAGGATGAACAACACCGCATGCGCGTTGGGCAGCAGATTCAGCGTGAGCTCGGGCTCGGTCCCGATCGCGTTCAATCCGGGCGTGTCGAGGATCACGAGGCCCTGCTGCAGCAGAGGATGCGGAAAATTGATGATCGCATGGCGCCAGCACGGCACTTCGACCGAGTCGTCGCCGTCGACGCCATTCGAGCGTGGTTCCGTGCCGTCGCCGCAGAGTCCGTATTTGCGCGCCGTCGCGGCGGACACGCGCTTCACCTCCGACACGCGTGCGAGCGCTTCCGACATCCGTGATGCCGATGCGAGGTCGAGCGGAAACGTCGTCCACTCGTCGGCATAGCTCTTGAACTCGGCCACCGTAGCATCGCGGCCGCGCGTCTCGATCGGTAACAATCGGATCGAGGGCGGCAGCGTGGGATCGTGCAACAACTCGGTCGGACACATCGTCGTGCGCCCGGCCGACGACGGCAGGAGCCGCTGCCCGAAGTCGGCGAAGAAAATCGCGTTGATCAGCTCCGATTTGCCGCGCGAGAACTCGGCGACGAACGCGACGATGAGCTTGTCTTGATGGAGCCGATCCTGCAGCTGCTGGATCTTGAGGTCGATCTGCGCGTCGGCGAGATCCTGCTCCCGGAGCCAATCGCGGAGATCCGAAATCGCGCCCGACAGGCGCCGGCGCCATTCGCCATAGGCTTCGAAGCGGGCCACCAGATCGCGCGAAGGAATCATAGCGCTCGCTTTATCATGGATAATGCCATCGCCATGGGATGGCGGTGGACTGTACTCCCATCCGATCGCCAAGCACAACCTATGCCGATGGCATGGCCGGCGCCGGAGCGTCCGACGCGCGGCGGGGGCGCCGCCGCCGAGGGCCGCTTATTTCTGGCAGCGGGGGCAGTAGAACGTCGCCCGCTGGCCGTGACGGGTCGATTTCACGGCCGTGCCGCAAACCCGGCATGGGGCGCCGCCCCGGCCGTAAACGAAATAGTCGAGTTGGAAGGAGCCGGGATCGCCTCGGGAATCCACGTAGTCGCGGAGCGTGCTTCCGCCCTTGGCGATCGCGTCGGTCAGCGTGTTGCGCACTTCCTCCACGAGGCGCGACGCACGTGTTCTGGAAAGCCGATGGGCGGATACGCCAGGGCGGATGCCGGCCCGGAACAGCGATTCGTTCGCGTAAATGTTGCCGACGCCGACGACCAGGTGACTATCCATCAGGGCGAGCTTGATCGCCGTCCGCCGGCGGCGCGTCGCATGCCACAAATACTGCGCGTCGAAGGCAGCGTGGAGGGGCTCGGGACCCAGATCGCGAAGCAGAGGGTGATGTTCGGCTGGCCCGCGTATCCACAACATGGCGCCGAAGCGGCGGGGATCGTGGTAGCGAAGCGTTGTGCCGTTGTCGAGCACGATGTCGATGTGGTCGTGCGGGCGCCGCGCCGGGGCGTGCTCGAACACCTGCAGGCTGCCGGTCATACCGAAATGGATCAACAGCGTCTCGGCGCCCAATCGGAACAGCAAGTACTTGCTCCTTCGGTCGATTCGATCGATTCGGCGCCCGCGCAGACGAGTTCCGAGATCCGACGGAACCGGCCAGCGGAGCCGCCGGTCGTATACATGCAACGCCGCGACATGTCGACCCGCGACATGGGGCGCAATACCGCGCCGTGTCGTTTCGACTTCGGGAAGTTCGGGCATGATATGAAGCTTGACCGGATGCCGGGCACGCGATGCGCCGTGCGTCCGTGGCGGACCCCGGACTATAGCCCACTCCGAAACCGCGAAACACCACCGATTCCCACTGGCGGAAGCACGCGATGACGCCGACGCGTCGTGCTGGCGCCGCCTCAAATTGCCACCGCCCATGACCCGCACCCGCCCTCTTTTGCCACTGTTCGCCCTATTCATCGTCGCGTGGGCCGCAACCGCGCGCGCGCAGACGCCGCTCTTTCCGGGGATCGATCCGCCGGAGGCGACGCAGAAACTGTCCGCGCCGGCGACCGACGGCCTCTCGCCCGATCTCTTCTACAAGCTGCTGTTAGGCGACGTGGCGTTGCAGCGCGGCGAGTCGGCGCAGGCAGCGCGCGCTTATCTCGATGCGGCGCGCGAGTCGCACGATCCCCGCGTTGCGCGACGTGCGACCGAGATCGCATTGGCAAGCCGGCAGCGCCCGCTGGCGCAAGAGGCCGCCAAGCTTTGGGCGGTGCTCGATCCGGCGGCGGATCGCCCGAAGCAAGTGATTGCCGCACTCGCGGCCGGCGGCAACGATCGCGACGCGATCGACACCGCGGGCGACGACGAGCTCAAGTCGCGGTTGGCGCGGCTATTGTCGGATGCGGCGGTCTCCGGCAACGGCGTCGGAGAAGCGTTCCTGCAGATCAATCGCCTGTTCGGTCCGCAATCGGACAAGAAGGCCGTGTTCCGGCTGATCCGCGATCTCGCGATGCCGTATCCATCGAGCGCCGAAGCGCACTTCGCCGTCGCTCTCGCCGGCTACAACACCGGGGTGGACGATAAAGCGATCGAATCGACGTCGCTCATCGCCGCCGACAAGGCCATCGAACTGCGGCCCGATTGGGACCGCGCCGCGCTCCTCAAGGCCGAGCTTTTGGGTAAGCACGAACCCGAAGCGGCCATTCGCTATCTGCAACAATTCGTCGCGACGCAACCCACATCGAAGCCGGCGGCGGGGGCGCTCGCGCAGTTCTACATCGAGCAGAAGCGTTACGGCGACGCGCGCGACGTGCTGAAGGCACTGTGGGATCAGGACAAGACTTCGCGCGATCTCGAGTTTGGTGTCGCGACGATCTCGCTGCAGATGAAGGATTACGCCGAAGCCGAGCGCCTGTTCCAGGATCTGAAAAAGGCCGGATACGGTGAGCCGGGCGCGGTGGACCTCTATCTGGCGCAGATTGCCGAGGAGACCAAGCGTTACGACGCCGCGATCGTCCACTATCGCGCGGTCGACGAAGGCGATCGCGCCTGGCTCGCCAAGCTTCGCATCGGCGCGCTGCTCGGCAAGCAGGGCAAGATCGACGAGGCGAAGCGCTGGTTCGCCGATCTGCCGGCCGTCACGATCGACCAGCGTGTGCAGACGCGGCAGGGGGAAGCGCAAATGCTGCGCGAGGCAGGCGATATTCCGGCCGCCTACGCGGTTCTCAAGCGCGCCATCGACGAGTTTCCGGAGTCCGCGGATTTGAACTATGACATCGCGCTCATCGCCGAGCGGATGAACCGCGTCGACGAAGCCGAAGCGTATTTGAAGAAGCTGGTCGAGCTGAAGCCCGATGACGCGCAATCGTTGAACGCTCTCGGCTACACGCTGGTCGACCGCACGACACGAGTGAGCGAAGGCTACGCGCTGATCGAAAAGGCGCACACCCTTTCGCCGGGCGACCCGTTCATCATGGACAGCATGGGATGGGCGCTGTTCCGGCTGGGCCGCCTCAACGAGGCGGAGGATTTCCTGAAGCGCGCGCTGGCCGAGCGCCCCGACGCCGAGATCGCCGCGCATCTCGGCGAGGTGCTCTGGGCCAAAGGCGACCGCGACGGCGCGCGCGCGCTCTGGAAGGGCCAGCTCGAATCCAATCCCGACAACGCGGTGCTCAAGGAAACCGTCGAGCGGCTCGCGCATTGACTGCGCGCGCGTCCGCTTTTCGGCGAGGGATCGAGACCGCGCATCGCGCGCTGCTCGCGTGCGTCGCCGTCGGGTCGATCGCGGGCTGCGCGGATCTCGCGCGCGCGCCCGAATCGCTGCCGTCCGACCGCGCGGCACTCGCCGCTCCGTTTTCCGTCGAAGGGCGATTGTCCGCGCGGCGCGGCAACGACGGCATCGCCGGTCAGTTCATATGGACGCATGACGGCGACGACGACCGGATCGAGCTCTCGACGCCGCTCGGCCAGACGCTCGCGCGGCTGTCCGGCGACGCCACCGAAGTACGAATCGAAACGTCCGATGGCCGCGTCGAGACCGCCGGCGACTGGGACACGCTGACCGGGCGCGTATTCGGGTTGCCGTTGCCGGTCGGCGGAATGTCGGCGTGGCTCCGCGGTTTGCCGCGCGAGGGTTCACCGCACGCGCTCCTGCGCGACGACGAAAAGCGCCCGGCTTTTTTGCGTCAGGACGGGTGGGAGATCGCGTACGTCTATCCCGACGCCGCCGCGGCACGCGCGTCGCGGCTCACGCTCCGCTATTCCGCCGTGGAGCCGATCGACGTCCGCGTCGTTATCGATCGTTGGCCTTGACCGCCCCGCGCGATACGTTGGTGGTGTCCGCGCCGGCGAAGGTGAATTTGTTTCTGCATGTCACCGGCCGGCGCGACGATGGCTACCACACACTCGAATCGCTGTTTGCGATGGTCGATTGGTGCGACACCGTCACGCTCTCGCGCCGCGCCGACGGCAACATCGCGCGCGGCAGCCCCGTGCGCGGCGTTCCCGAGAGCGAGGATCTCGCGCTCGCCGCTGCGCGCGTGCTCAAGGCCTCAACCGGTACCGTCGCCGGTGTCACGATCGGCATCGCCAAAAACATTCCGCGAGGCGCGGGCCTGGGCGGCGGCAGTTCGGACGCCGCCTCGGTGCTGCTCGCGCTCAATCGCCTTTGGATGCTCGGTCTTCCGCGATCGGAGCTTGCGGCGATCGGCGCGACGCTCGGCGCCGACGTGCCGTTTTTCATCGGAGGCGAGTCCGCGCTGGCGCGCGGCATCGGTGAGCTTCTGACGCCGGTCTCGTTGCCTACGCTGTGGATTGCACTCGTCGTACCGCCGGTCGAGGTCGCGACCAAGGCGATTTTCGCGGCGTTGCAATTGACACGATTTGCGGCGTCGGCGAAAATAGATGTCTTTTCCGAGGGTTACGGACGGAACGATCTCGAGCCCGGTGTCGCGGCGCGATTTCCCGCGGTGGCCGGCGCCTGCGCATTCGCTG
>CATPAO010000172.1 GCA_955652025.1 Casimicrobiaceae bacterium | reverse complement strand
TGTCCACGACGCGGCACGGAACGGTCGGCGTGAACACGAGTAGCGGCGACGTTACGATCAAGGTGAGGCTCTGCGTCCCATCGGGCAGAACGCCGTTGCTCGCGGTCATGACGAGGTTGTACGTACCTCCGGTCCCCGGCGCCGGCGTTCCGGCGAGCACGCCGGTGGACGTGTTGAACGTGACGCCGGCAGGAAGCGCGCCGGTCTCCGAAAACGTGAAGCTCGCGGGGCTGCCTGTCGCGGTCACGGTGAAGGTGCCCGCGCTGCCGACAGCGAAGGTTGTGTTGTTGGCGCTGGTAATGACCGGCGACCCGCTGCTGACGGTGAGGATCCCGGTGCCGGTCGCGCTCTGCCCGTCGGGATTGGTGATCGTGATGTTCTTCGTGCCGCCGCCCGCGCTGATAGTCGAGAGGTCGAGCGTGACCGACGTCGGAGTGTTGTAGGTGACGCCGTTCACGGTCACGCCACCCGAAACGCTTGCCTGGAGTCGATTCGCGAATCCCGGACCCGGATCGAAAAAACCGCTGCCGCCGGATGACGTTCCCGTCACGGTGACGCTCACCGACGCGATTCCCCCGGCAATCGGGTTGGGGGCGACCGAGCTCGGCGCGGCCGGCGGCGGCGCAAGGAGCTTCGCGACCTGCACGCCATAGATGTTGGTCGACGACGTGAACTCCTGGACCGTCCACATCGTCATATCGTCGCTTGGGTCGACGCTGGTGAACGAATAGTCGCCCCAGCGGCGGCTCCCGTTCGCCGCACCCGTATCGCCCGGCGGGTTGTACGCGAACGCGGAGCTCGTGTACCGCACCTCCGCCTGCAGCGTACCCAGCGTGTCGCCGACGAGCCGTCCCGCGAAGCCGGCGTTGGCATGTTCGGCGAGGCCGGCCTCGCTGTAGCCCATCACCGCGTGTCCCTGACCGGACACCATGATGGTGGGGATCCAGTGCCAGCGAGGATTCGACGCGGCGCTGTCGAACAGCGTGCCCGATTGCACGACCGACGGTGTTCCCGTCAGATTCTGCAACTCGTACCACCGCGACCCATCCCGTGTGCCCGCGCTGGTGCCGACTCCGGAGGTATTCACCAGGATGTTGTGCGCCGTCCATAGATGACCGTTTCGGATGTGCGCGGCGAAGAGCCGGTCGTCGAGCGCGTCGAGCATGCCGTTGGTCCCGCCGGTATTGCCGAGATGCGGCACGGTCTTCGGAAAAGCTGTCGCTGCGACGGTGAGCGGGATATTGCCGGACAGCGTCGGGATACCGCCCGGCGTGCTCACACGGCGAATCATCAGTGTGCCGAACGTCGCGTTGTCCACGCCGATGAAATAGCCTTCGGTCGCCGCCGGGTCGTAGTTGTCGACACCCTGTGGCGTGAACGGGCCACTGCCGCCGGAGCCGCTGGTCAGGTTGAGAAAATTCGTCATGACGATCGGTCCGCCGCCGACGACCGAAATTTTCTTCACTACATACCCGTTGGTGTGCAAAAACCCGCTCGAGGATGTCGAGAACATGTTGCAGCCGATGTAGAGCGCGTTGACGTCAATTCCCATCGTGCAATAGTCGGCGAAGGCCGTCTCGCCCGGCGTGAAGAAAAAGTACGTCCATACCGTGCCGCCCGTGATCGTGCCCGAGTCGCTCATCGCGAGCATCGAGCGATTGGGCAACGCCCCGCCATTCGGGACGTCGATCATTTCGATGAACCAGCGTCCGGAGAGCCGGTCGTAGCGCACGCGCGGGTCGGACGTGAAATTCGACGTCACACCGCCGCCGAGCGGCGTCATCACCGACGCGAAGAAGGTGTCGGAGTCGACGTTGACGACGCCATCGGCCACGCCGGTGGCCTTGTTGAACGTGCGGAAACGGCCATTGAGGATGACGAAGAATTGCGTCGGGCCGACCGCGCCCATCGAGTCGGGCGGAAACGAACTCGTGTCGGTCAGCGTTGCTCCTAGGAACGTGGTTGACAGCGTTTGCGCGACCTTGAAGGCGACGGCGCCCGGCGCGACCTTCGCCGCTGGCGGCGGCAGCGCCGGTGAATCGGGATTTTGCGGCAGGCCGCGTCGGTCCGGCCGCAAGACGGGTCTGACGTGAACGACACGAGTTTGCGTTTGGTCGCGTATCTCCTGTTGCGCCATCAGCTCGGCGGTCGCGATCCGCACGCCGCCGCCCGCGATACCGGGCGTTCCCGCAACGACATCCGATGCGGACGACGTCTGCGCGACGATCGGTGCGCTCGCGGCGATCGCGAGAATCGCGCCAATCGATTTCAGCCAACACACTGGGAGCCGCAACGCGCCCTCCTTGAAGACGTGGATGGCGAGGCGCGAGAGCGCAGCGTCTCGACTCCGGTGGGTCTTGATCCGGCGTTCCCTTATTGCCCCGGCAATCGGCAACAGACTGCTTCGGCGCGGAAGGTGCTTCCGCCCACGGTCGAGCCTGAATTGTTGAAGTAGACGCAATTGGCGCTGTTCGAGGAATCGGTTTGCAAATAGACGTTGGCGCCCACTGGAATGCTCGTCGAGCACCCGCCGCCGGTGCGCGCATAACCCGCCAAACACGACGGAGCCGCCACGGTCACGGCCGTTCCGGTCCCGACCGATCCCGTTCCGCTCGCAACCTGGGTGCTGCATTGAAGCGCCGTGGCCGTGTTCTCGACGTAATAGCCGACGACGTCGACGACAACGTCGGCCTGTCCGGACGGTCCGTTGTAGAACACGGCGAAATCTTTATTGCCGCCGGTACGGCCACCAGCGGGAATGACGGTCGTGTTGGCGAGCGTCTGGCCAGGACCGGTCCAGTTGAGAACGCTCGTGGTGGGAATCGGTGGGCTGCCGCCCCATGCCACGAAATTGCCGCCCGCCGTCGCGTTGACGACCGTAATGGTCGCCGCGGCCGCGGCG
>CATPAO010000171.1 GCA_955652025.1 Casimicrobiaceae bacterium | reverse complement strand
GTGCGGGTGTGGAGCCGCGCAACGCCGATCACGGCGTTGAGCTAATCCACGGTGCCATAGGCCGCAACCCGCAGATCGTACTTGCGCCGGCGCTTGCTTTGCGCGCGGGTGACGGCGGCCGCGTCGCGCTCGCCGGAATACTCGACACCCAGGCGACCCGGGTCGCCGACGTCTATTCCCGCTGGTTTAATATCGCGCCGTGGCGCACCGCCGACGGCTGGTCGCTGCTCGCAGGCGCGCGTCGGCCATCGCCCGGCGGCACCCTCCCTTGATCGCGATGCCCACGGCCGACGAAAAATACACGCGCTGTCCCGGCTGCTCGACGGTGTTCCGCGTGACGATGCCGCAACTCGCGCTGCGCGACGGGCAGGTGCGCTGCGGACATTGCCGCACCGTGTTCGATGGCAGGGCGCAGATGATTTCGCTCGCGCCGCCGCCGCCGGCCGCCGACTCCGAGCCCGACGATCTCGCGCTGGGGCCGCCGACGATGACGCTGCGGAGCGCGCGCGCGCTCGATCCGCTGCCGCCGGAGGTCGCGCCGCCGGCGTATCGCGAGCCGTCGTTCCGGCTGGTCGACGCGCCGGAGCCCAAAGCTGAAGTTCACGACGCCGCCGCCGATCGTTTCGCGACCACGCGAACCCGGCGACACGCGCGTCATCCGGCGCGATGGCCGATGGCGATCGCGACTGGGCTCTTGGCCGTGTTGCTCGTCGGGCAGGCGCTATTCCATTTCCGCGATGCCCTGGCGGCGCGTTTTCCGGCGGCGAAACCGGCGCTGGTGAAACTGTGTGAGGCGGCCCGTTGCTCGATTCGGCCGTTGCGCGACGTCGCCGGATTGGCGATCGAAGCTTCGGACTTGCAGGCGGATCCCGCGCATCGGGGGCTCCTGATCCTGACCGCGACAGTGCGCAATCGCGCCGCGACGCCGCTCTCGTATCCGTTCCTCGAGTTGACGCTGACCGATTCCAACGACCAGATCGTGGTCCGCCGCGCACTCGCGCCCGCGGACTACGCGAGCGGCACGGCGGAGATCGGGGGCGGCATCCCGGCCAACGGCGAGGTCCTGATCAAGCTTTTTATCGACGCCAGCGCCACGACCCAGGCGGGATATCGGCTCTATCTGTTCTATCCTTGATCTCGCTGCGCTGCGGAATCCGAAGGCGATCGCGGCGACGAGCGCCGCACCAATTGCAGCCGAAGCCATGACACTGTGGCCCATAATGGTGCAATCGGGTTCTTGGAAGCCTCGGAAATCGGGAAAATTTGCCCGATCGGCGAGGTTTGCGACAGCCCGACGTATGGCATATTTCTCGCTATGGGACACCTATCCGTTTCTGCGACGCAGCGTCCGCGTCCAGCCCTCATTCCTTCAGGAGACCTTGCATGACCACCCCAGCCGACGTGCTGAAGATGCTCAAAGACAAAGAGGTCAAGTTCGTCGACCTTCGATTCACCGATACACGCGGGAAGGAACAGCACGTGTCGGTGCCGGTGAAGGCGTTCACCGCCGACAAATTCGAATCCGGCCATGCGTTCGACGGCTCGTCGATCGCTGGCTGGAAGGGCATCCAGGCCTCCGACATGTTGTTGATCCCCGATCCCGCGACCGCCAACATCGATCCGTTCATGGACGAAACGACGCTGCTCCTCACCTGCGACGTCATCGAGCCGACCGACGGCAAGGGATACGAGCGCGATCCGCGCTCGCTCGCGAAGCGCGCCGAGGCTTATCTCAAGTCGACCGGCATCGGCGATGTGGCGTATTTCGGGCCCGAGCCCGAGTTCTTCATCTTCGATGCCGTCGAATGGTCGATCGACATGTCGGGCAGCTATTGCAAGGTGTTTTCATCCGAGGCGCCGTGGTCGACCGCGGAAAAATTCGAGGGCGGCAACATGGGCCACCGTCCCCCGGTCAAGGGCGGCTATTTTCCGGTGCCGCCGGTCGATTCGCTGCAGGACATTCGCTCGGCGATGTGCCTTGCGATGGAGCAGATGGGCGTCGAGGTCGAAGTGCATCACCACGAGGTCGCGGCGGCTGGGCAGAACGAAATCGGCACGAAGTTCGCGCCGCTGGTCCAGCGCGCCGATTGGCTGCAGATCCTGAAGTACGTCGTGCACAACACCGCGCACGCCTACGGCAAGACGGCGACGTTCATGCCGAAGCCCATCGTCGGCGACAACGGCTCGGGAATGCACGTTCATCAGTCGGTGTGGAAGGGCGGCAAGAACCTGTTCGCCGGCGACGGCTACGCGGGGCTCTCCGATATCGCGCTCTTTTACATCGGCGGCGTCATCAAGCACGCGAAAGCGTTGAATGCGATCACCAATCCCGGGACGAATTCGTACAAGCGCCTGGTGCCGGGCTTCGAGGCGCCGATCAACCTCGCCTATTCGGCGCGCAATCGTTCCGCCGCGTGTCGGATCCCCTACGTGAGCAATCCGAAGGGGCGCCGGGTCGAAGTGCGCTTCCCCGACCCGACGTGCAATCCGTATCTCGCTTTTTCCGCGATGCTGATGGCCGGCCTCGACGGCATACAGAAGAAGATCCATCCCGGCGACCCGATGGACAAGAACCTCTATGACCTCGAGCCGGAAGAGGCAGCCAAGGTTCCGCATCCGTGTGCATCGCTCGACGAGGCGCTCGACAATCTCAACCAGGATCGCGAGTTCCTGACGCGCGGCGGGGTTTTCACCGACGACATGCTCGACGCGTACATCGCCCTCAAGATGGAAGAGGTCACACGGTTTCGGATGACGACGCATCCGGTCGAATACGACATGTATTTCAGCCTCTAGCCGCCCGCGCGTAGCCGCGCGACAACCGCAGGCAGAAGGGGCGGGCTTGGATCAAGCCCGCCCTTTTGCTTCGGGATCGCGGCGGTTACACTGGGGCGCAATGTTTCGACATGACAGTCAACGTGCAAGGAATTGCTGCCGCTTCGCACTCGCGTGGTGCTGTTCGCTCGCCTGTGGCGCCGTGTCGATCGGCGACGGCGCCGCTGCCACGCTTTCGGAAAAGGCGCGGGAGTCGGGCTGTGTCGACAAGCCGTCGGTGGTCGAAGGATCGATGTATCGATGCCTCACGCGCTCCGGGGCCAATTCGTATTTCAACGTTCCGGGAGCGAACGGCGGCGACCGGAACGGCCGAAAGTCCGACAAGCCGGCGGCATCCGCGGCTGTGGGCTTCCCGCGTGTCGACTCGGAGACGCAAAGGGGACGCGATGAGCTGCGTCGCAAGGTCCTCACCGACGAGCTCGCCGCCGAAGAGAAGTATATGGCGGAGGCTCGCGCGGCCTACGACAACGGCGCGCCCCAGCCGCTGCCGGAAGAGAAAGCCGACGCGGAGAAATACCGGCAGCGCATCTCTCGCTTGCGCGAAGCGGTGCGCTTGCACGAGCGTAACATCGAGGCGCTCAAGAAGGAGCTCGGCGCAGCGCGCTAGATCGAGCGCTCTGCGGCACGAGCATCGCCGCTCGCGTATCCGGCTCGCCGATCCGGCGCGGATATTGCTAAGTGTTCCGGGATGTGGAACCGCGCCGCAATCGGTGCGTCGGATGCCGGTGCTGGCGTGAAGCTCCGCTTTTTTCCGTTGCCCGCGTCGAGCGAAGCGCCCGCGCCCTATCCGGGACTCGAGCTGCTTGCGACGGCCGTCCTCCTCCTGCGGGCCGATCGCCGCGTCGCGTACGCGAACCCGGCGGCGGAAAACCTGTTCGAGCTGTCGCGCGTGAAGCTTGTCGGCCATACGACGGACGACTTGTTCGGCGACGAATGCGGTCTCGCCAAAGCGATCGATAAAGCGGTGATGTCGGGCGCCTCGTACACGGAGCAGGAACTCGAGCTCGGTCTTGCCGGCAAGCCGAAATTGCATTTGACCTGCACGGTATCGGCGGTCGAGGGCACCGAGCATGTGCTGGCGCTCGAGTTCCGGCACATCGATCAGCAGTTGAAGATCGCGCGCGAAGAGCGGCTCCTCGAGCAGCAGCTTGCGAATCGCGAGCTGATACGGAGCCTGGCGCACGAAATCAAGAATCCGCTGGGCGGCATCCGTGGCGCGGCGCAGCTGCTCGAGCGCGAGCTGGACCGCGCGCAGCTGATCGAATACACGCAGGTGATCATCGGAGAAGCCGACCGCCTGCAATCGCTGGTTAACCGATTGCTGACGCCGCACCGGCTGCCGACTTACCGGCGGACCAACATCCACGAGGTCCTGGTGCGCGTCAAGGGCGTCGTCCAGGCGGAGTTTCCGCACATTCCCATCCAATCCGACTTCGACGCGAGCCTTCCCGAGTTCGAC
Organism: Casimicrobiaceae bacterium; assembly: GCA_955652025.1. Taxonomy (GTDB): domain Bacteria; phylum Pseudomonadota; class Gammaproteobacteria; order Burkholderiales; family Casimicrobiaceae; genus VBCG01. Next base: position 302 of record CATPAO010000171.1, on the reverse strand, counting down.
GCCGACCCCGAGCAGTTGACGCAAGCATTGCTCAACATCGTCCAAAACGCGGCGCAAGCGCTGTCGGGGACGACGCGCGGCCCGGAAATCGCGCTACACACGCGGGTGGCGCGCGGCGTAACGCTGGTGAAAAAGCGGCACCGGCTCGCGTTGATGGTCGCGGTCGAGGACAACGGTCCCGGCATTCCACCCGAGACAGCGAAAAAGTTGTTTCTGCCCTACTTCACCACCAAGCCATCAGGGACAGGATTGGGGCTTTCCACGGCGCAGAAGATCGTGCTCTCCCAGGGCGGAAATATCAG
>CATPAO010000170.1 GCA_955652025.1 Casimicrobiaceae bacterium | reverse complement strand
TCGTCGCCTCACTGATCAAGAAGCAGGACTGCCGACTATGTCCAGCGTCGTGCAGGCCAATCATCGGCGGTCGGAAGCGCGACGGGACATAGTCCGGCGCGGGAGATAGTCAAGCCTATGTCCCGCGGGACATAGACTTGAAAGCAAGGTCAGGTATCTCGGGATTGAGGTCGACGATGCTCTGGAGATCGGGGAGCAGACAGGGGGTTTAGGCTCGCCAAGCTGGTCGCGACGGTCCAACGCGACGGTCGCTGATCGATGACGACCGATGGAATGGAGGACGTTGATGACGAGGCAGGTCGCGATCGCTCGGGGCGATTGAACGTACTACTTCATGCGTGGGCCGGCGCCGCTTCGGCGGCCGCACAAACCCGGTCTCGACCCTCCTGCTTGGCGCGATAGAGCGCCTGGTCCGCCGCCTTGAGCAGATCGGCCGGCTCGGTTCCGTGCGTTGGATAGACCGCGACGCCGAACGAGGCGGTCGGCGCCGGCAGCGTTTGCCCCAAATGGGTCAGGTTGGTATCCCGGATCGCGAGCCGTAACTGTTCGGCACGTTCGCGAGCGCAATCCAGGTTCGCTTCAGAGAGCACGACAGCGAGCTCCTCGCCGCCGTAGCGACAGGCAATGTCGGAGGGGCGAATACTCTTCGAGATGGTGCGACCAATGGCACTCAACACGAAGTCGCCGGCGTCGTGGCCGAACTTGTCGTTGAAGCGCTTGAAATGGTCGATGTCGATCATCACGACCGACACCGGCTTGCCGCCGCGCTCAGCGCGGTGCAGCTCGCGGCTGAGGGCGTCTTCCAAATAGCGCCGGTTGTACAGGCCCGTCAGGCCGTCGCGCAGGGCCATCTCGCGCAAGGCGTCGCGCAACTTGAGGTTGGCCAGCGCCGGGCCGACCCGGTCGGTCATCGCGCGCAAGCGCTGTTCGACGTCCTGCGCCGGACGCATGCTGCGCGGGCTGACTTCGAGCCCAACATGCAGCAGGCCAAGGACCTGCCCCTGTCCGTGGACCGGCAAGCAGACGTAGCTCTCGGCTTCTTCGTGCGCATGTCGGCACCGGATGGTTCCCTCGCGCGGCACGAAATGCGGACTGCCCAGCCGCAGCGCCCAGCATTCGTCCGGCGCCAACGTCGAGCCGGATGTCCGCTCGCCGCCCCAGGTGCTGACATGCTCGAGCACGTCGCGTGACTCGCGGTAGATGAAAAGAGATCCCGACGAATCCGGAAACAGCTGCGCCCCGGTCTCGCGCACGATCGCGTAAGCCTCGACGCGCTGTGTGCACGACTGCAGCAGCTCGGCCATGCGCGACAGCACCTCGCCGGCGCGGTGGAAGGACTCGAGTCGTCGGACGGTGGCGGCCAGCGCCAAGTTGTTGCGGCGCATCGCGGCGTCGGCCTTGCGGCGGGCGGCGATTTCGCGCGTTAGGTTGCGATTTGCTTCGCGGATCGCCGCCAGCCGGGCTTGGAGCGTCGCGTGCGCGGCGCGGAGGGCCTCTTCCGTGCGATGCAGCGCCGAGACGTCGCGGGCGACGGTGATCTCACCCACCAGTTTGCCCTGGGCATCCAGCAACGGCGTCGTCTTGAGGGCGACGCGGACGGTTTCGCCGCTCTTCTTGCGCCGCTCGGTGGACTTCGAGGTGGGAATTCCCGCACGAATGCGGTCGAGGATGCGAGCGTAATCAGCATCGGAGAGGTCGGCGGCATGCAGCTTACGGAGCGGCTGGCCGACGGCTTCCTGCACAGAGAAGCCATACAACGAGGTCGCTTCACGGTTCCAGTACGTAACGACCGCATTCAGGTCCTTGACGATGACGGCCTCGCCGGTCTGTTCGAGCACTTGCTCGAGTTCGCGGGCGTGCGCCTCCCATTGCCCATTTTCGGCATCTCGAACCATTTGAGGCTTGATAACGCGCATCAAACACTTCCCATGCAAATAGCGGGCCTGGGCAGGCGAAAGAAAAGCTCGGACTACCCGAAGCCCCATGTAGCCGACAGAAACAGATCGTGTGTTTCACGACGGTTCTTGGTAGAAACGGGCTGATCCGCGCACTTTTCGTAGGGCCTGCGGGTCGTTCTCGCCTGGCTGATGTATGTTGCGGCGCCCGGTGCCGCGTCACGACTCCACATTAAAGAGCGAATGACCGCTATACAGGGTCGAATTCGGTCACAACCGGCCATTCGACGGCTGGGCAAAATCTCGTAACAAGCCGTGCTATGGTGAGGCGTCCCATCGTTAGCGATATAGGCGGTTGAGCGGTGGATCGCCGGAACTTCATTGTCGTGTTGGCGACCGAATTTCTCGCGGCTACGCGGGAGTCTTGTGCGCAGCCCGCTACCGGCGTCGCGCGCGTCGGCGTCCTCGTGGGCGGCAGGAATCCGCGCTCCGCCCCTTTCTACGTTGCGTTCGAGCAACGCCTGCAAGAACTGGGCTGGATCGAGGGCCGCAACCTGGCGATTGATTTCCAGTCCAACGTCGACGACACGGGCGCTGCTGAGGCAATGGTCCGTAGCAAGATCAACGTGATCGTGGCAGTGGGGCCGGAGACCGGAATCAAGTTGGCGAGCGCGGCCACGAAATCGACGCCGATCGTCATGGTCGCGATCAACTACGACCCGATCGAGCGGGGCTACGTCCACAGCCTCGCGCGTCCTGGCGGCAACATCACTGGCATCTATTCGCGGACCCCCGAAGTCGGCGCCAAGCAGCTCGAGCTGCTGCACGAGGCGCTGCCGCGCGCACGACGCGTTGGCGTGCTCTGGTCGGCGGCCTCGCTCGATCAGTTGCCTGCGGTTGAAGCTGCTGGGAGGCGCCTGCATCTCGATCTCGAAAACGTCGAGATTCTCGACGACGCAGGCATCGATCGAGCCTTCGTGGAATTCGGCAAGAAGCGCGCGGAGGCCGTGCTTGCCGTCGGTGATCCGATCAACTTCCGTGAGCGCTCGCGAATCGGCATGCTCGGCATGCAGCTTAGGGTCCCTGTATGCGGCTTTCCTGGTGGAGCCGAGCAAGGCTTTCTGCTGAGCTTTGGCGCCAACCTCAACCAGGTGCTGCGTCGTGCCGCAGAATACGTCGACAAGATCCTCAAGGGCTCAACACCAGGTGATCTGCCTATCGAACAGCCGACGAAGTTCGAGCTGGTGATCAACCTCAAGACGGCCAAGGCGCTCGGCATTACGATCTCGCAGGCGTTGCTGCTGCGCGCCGACGAGGTGATCCGATAGTGGTTGGTTGCGGCTGACAGTAGGGCTTGCATCGGGGCGGGCACCGGGTAACTTGATTTGTTGACGCTCGCTTCGGAGAGACTCGACCGGCCCGCACTGGTCGATCTCAGCCGTTCGAATGCGCGTCTTAGTGTGGCCACGAGCGGTCATTCAAAGCGCCAGTCTTGGTAGCGACGCGCGCGTCTACGCACAGCGAACGTATTACGC
>CATPAO010000169.1 GCA_955652025.1 Casimicrobiaceae bacterium | reverse complement strand
CTGGGCCTCCGGATTCCGCATCCGGAAGGATTCGACCACCCGAACCTCCTGATCGTCCTGGGCGCGGCGACATTGGGCACTACCCGCCTCATTGACAACGTCGATGTGATCAAGAAAGACGGGGAAGACTGATGCGCACCCGCGTCGACGTTGCGGCGCACGCTAACCTGAGCGACGCGAGGGTTAAGCCAGCGGACGCGAGCGGTGGTCGCTCTAATGTGGACGTGATCAAGAAGGACGGCGACGACTGACCACCGTCATGCGGCCGACACACAAACTTGCGATCGTCACGGTTTTGTCCGCAGGATGCCATTTACGATGAGCCGCGTTGTCCCTCTACTCGCTGCGATCGCCAGCGCATGTTGTCTTGCTTCTGCCGCGGCCGATGCGCAGGGTCCGTACCCCGCGAAACCGATTCGCGTGATCGTGCCGTTTCCTCCGGGCGCCGGCACCGATAACGTCGCGCGCTTCATCGCGCAAAAAATGTCCGAAGGGCTGAAACAGAGCGTCGTCGTGGAGAACCGCAGCGGCGCCGGCGGCGCGATCGGCGCGGCGGAGGCAGCCAAGGCCGATCCGGACGGCTACACGCTGCTGTTCGTCGCGGGCCCGTTCACGACCGTGGCCGCGTCGCAGAAGAACCCCGGCTATGATCCGCTGCGGCAATTCGTTCCGGTGGCGCCGATCGCAACCGGTCCGCTCGCGTTCGTGATCAACGCCAACGTCGCCGCCGATTCGATGCGCGAGTTTCTCGCGCTGGCGCGCCGCGAGCCCGGCAAATTCAACTACGGCTCGGCCGGGACCGGCAGCATCAATCATCTCGCGCTCGAGCTCTTGAAAGCGCGCACCGGCGTCGACATCGTCCACGTTCCCTATCGCGGCATCTCCGACGCGACCAAGGATTTGCTGGGCGGTCAGATCCAGGCGATCACCGCGTCGATTCCCGCCACGCTGCCACTGCTGGCCGAACGGCGCGTCAAAGTACTCGCGGTCACCGGCGCCAAGCGGGCGCCGCAGCTGCCTGCCGTGCCGAGTTGGCAGGAGGAAGGCGTCGCGGACGCGAACGTCATCAACTACTGGGGCATCGTCGCGCCGGCGGGGACGCCGCCGGAAATCGTCGAAAAGCTCAATGCGCTCGTGCAAAACCTTCTAGCCGAATCGCACGTCCGCGAGCGCCTGGAGCGCGAGGGTGCGGAGTTGTCGGCGGGACCGCCGGAGCGACTTCGCGCGATCATCGCGACCGATCTTGCCGGCTGGAAAAAGCTGGTCGCCGAAACCGGCATGGCGCTCGAATAGCGCCGGCTTCAGCGCGTAACCGTCGCGCGAGATCGAAGCGCGATCACGTTGCCAACAATGGCGAGCGCCACGCCCAACGCGGCGATACCGGTCCAGCGATAGCCTTCGACCGCAGTGGAGAGCGCCAGCGCGACGACCGGCGTCGCGACGGTGACGAACGCGGACGGACCGGGTCCGATTTTTTTCAGCAACGTCAAATACGCGGCGAACGCGGCGATGCTTCCCGCCAGCACGAGATAGGCGAACGACCACAGATACGCCGGCCGCAGGTCGAACGTCCACGCGATGCCTTGCGCGACGGCGGCGAGCGCGGCGGCGAGCGCGCCATAGAGCATCGCCCACGCGGTGCCGGGAAAGAGCGGAATGCCCGCTTTCTGATTGCGCACCGCGGTAATGTTGCCAGCGGTCGCCAGCGCTGTTCCCGCGATCGCATAGGCCATGCCGCGCCCTGTCTCGCCGCCGCTAGGCGCCGCGGCGATCTCGGGCAGGAACAAGAGCGCGACGCCCGTCACGCCCAACACGGCCGCGACGAACATCCGCGCCGAAATCGGCGTCCGGTAGACGAGCCACATGCCAATCGGACTCATGAACACCATCGTTGCGAACATCACGGCGACCAAACCGGAGGTCACGTACTGCTCGGCCACGTAGACCGCGACGTAATTCAAGCCGAAGAACAATAGGCCCTGCAACGCCAGGAAACAATGTGTGCGCGCGGAGAAGCGGAGCGATCGGCGCGTCGCCGCACACCATGACGCGAGCAGCAGGCCGGCGACAGTGAAGCGATAGACGACCGACACTTCCGGCGCGACGACGCCCAATTGATATCGAATCGCGAGCCACGTCGATCCCCAGATCAGCGTCGCGACGAGAAACAGCACGGCGGGCGCGGGCGTGCGATCGGTGGGCATCAACGGTCGAACGATTGTGCAAGCAAAGCGAGTTCGCGTTCGACCGCTTGCGCGAACGCGCGGCCGCGCGGCGGCTTTCCGGAAAAGCCCACGTCGGCGGCCAGCCGGCTGCCTTGGTAGGTCGCGTTCGCCCAGCCGACCACCCGGTCGCGCCAGAGCAACGGCAGTGCGTAGTAGCCGTAACGGCGCTTCGCGGGCGGAGTATAGGCCTCGAAGCGGTAATCCCATCCCCACAGATGCGCGAAGCGCCGGCGGTCCCAAACCAGCGGATCGAACGGCGCGAGCAACCGCGCTTCCGCGGGCGCCTCGGCCTTCGGGGTCTCGCTTGCCGGCCACACGT
>CATPAO010000168.1 GCA_955652025.1 Casimicrobiaceae bacterium | reverse complement strand
ATCATCGCCGCGGGGTCGCAGGCGGTGTGGCTCCCGTTCGCGCCGCAGGACCCGCGCATTGTCGATTCGACCGGCGCGCTGGAGCTGCGCGCGATTCCGAAGCGGATGCTGATCGTCGGCGGCGGCATCATTGGCCTCGAAATGGGCACCGTATACTCGACGCTCGGTGCACGGCTCGACGTTGTGGAGATGCTCGACGGTCTGATGTTGGGCGCCGATCGCGATCTCGTCAAAATCTGGGAGCGGACGAACAAGCCGCGCTTCGACCGCGTGATGCTGAAGACGAAGACGACGGCCATCGAGGCGAAAAAGGATGCCGTCTACGTCACCTTCGCGGGCGAACAGGCGCCGTCGGCACCGCAGCCCTACGATCTCGTGCTGCTCGCGGTGGGCCGCAGCCCGAACGGCAAGAATATCGGCGCCGACAAGGCAGGTGTTGCGATCGGCGATCGCGGCTACATCGACGTCGACACGCAGATGCGCACGAACGTGCCGCACATTCATGCGATCGGCGATATCGCGGGCCCGCCGATGCTCGCGCACAAGGCCGTGCACGAAGCGCACGTCGCCGCCGAGGCGGCGGCCGGACAGAAATCACATTTCGACGCGCGCGCGATTCCGTCGGTCGCGTACACCGATCCCGAGATCGCCTGGGTCGGGCTGACCGAGGACGACGCGAAGGCGAAAGGCGTCAAGGTGCAGAAGGCGTTGTTCCCGTGGGCTGCGTCGGGCCGCGCGATCGCGAACGGCCGTGACGAGGGATTCACCAAGCTGCTGTTCGACGACGTCACGCACCGGATCGTCGGCGGCGGCATCGTGGGAACGCACGCCGGCGACCTGATCAGCGAAATCGCGCTCGCGATCGAGATGGGCGCCGACGCCGTCGACATCGGCAAGACGATTCACCCACATCCGACGCTCAGCGAATCCATCGGCTTCGCGGCCGAGGTGTTCGAAGGTGTTTGCACCGATCTGCCGCCGGCGCGAAAGAAATAGCGCCGCGCACGCGCCATTGAACTTGCACGTCGGCGTCACCATCTATTTGGTGGTTCATTCGTAGGAAGTAGCATGTACGTCTATTTCTCCAAGCTCGACAACATGCTGTTTGCACCCACGTCTGCGCTTTCGCACGATTATCTTGCGCAAGCGGCCGATCTCGCCGACCTGGAACGGCGCGAGCGCGCGCTGGACGACGCCAGGCGCCGCAACCTTCAGCCAGAGTCTTCTCACTGAGCTTACGCACGATCACGTGACGGGCGTGCACTGGTAACATCGCGGATCGAGTTCCGCGGGCGCGCCCCAATGACGCAGGACGAGCAGAAACAGGCAGTCGCCCGCGCGGCGATCCCGCACGTCGTCGCCGACGCCTGGATCGGCGTCGGCTCTGGTTCGACCGCAAACTTCTTCATCGATGAGCTGGCGAAGATCAAGGGTCGAATCAAAGGGGCCGTCGCGAGCTCGGTGAAGACCGCCGAACGGTTGAAGTCGCATGGCATCGTCGTCGAGGAGCTCAACAACGTCGACGACGTGCCGGTGTACATCGACGGCGCCGATGAAGTGACCGCGCACGGTGCGATGATCAAAGGCGGTGGCGGCGCACTCACCCGGGAAAAGATCGTGGCCGCGGTCGCGCGCAAGTTCGTCTGCATCGTCGATGGCTCGAAGCGGGTCGACGTGCTCGGCAAATTCCCGCTACCGGTCGAAGTGATTCCCATGGCGCGAAGTTATGTCGCGCGGCAACTCGTCAAGCTGGGCGGCCGCCCCGCGCTGCGCCGCGGATTCGTCACCGACAACGGCAACGTCATCCTCGACGTGCACGGAATGTCGATCGTCGATCCGGTCGCGCTCGAATCGGCGATCGATCAGATCGCCGGCGTGGTCACCGTCGGGCTCTTCGCGCGGCGCGGCGCCGACGTCATCCTGCTCGGCACCGAGCGCGGCGTCGAAACGCTTGCGCCGCGCTAGAATGCGCAGATGACCAACCTCAACGTCCCCGGCCTCGGAATGTTCGACGATGTCGCGGCGTACATGCGCGGCCTCGGCGAGGCGGCACGCAATGCCGCGCGTTTGATCGCTCGCGCCGATACGGCGGCGAAAGACGCGGCGCTCGCAGCGATAGCGGCGGCGATCCGGCGCGACGAAGCGCGATTGCTCGCGGCGAACGCCGAAGATGTCACCGCGGCACGCACCGCCGGAAGCGACGCCGCGTTCGTCGACCGGCTCACGCTCACGCCGAAGACGATCACGGCGATGGCGGACGGCCTGGCCGCGATCGCGGCGCTGCCGGATCCGGTCGGCGAAATCTCCGATCTCAACTATCGGCCGTCGGGCATCCAGGTCGGCATGATGCGCGTGCCCCTCGGCGTGATCGGCATCGTCTACGAATCGCGGCCGAACGTGACGGCCGACGCCGCAGGACTGTGCCTCAAGGCAGGCAACGCGTCGATCCTGCGCGGTGGCTCGGAAGCGGTGCGAAGCAATCACGGTATCGTCGCGTGCGTCCACGAAGGGTTGCGCGCCGCCGGCCTGCCTGAAGCGACCGTGCAGTTGGTCGCGACGACCGACCGCGCCGCCGTCGGCTACCTGATCGCCGACGACGAGCACGTCGACGTCATCGTTCCGCGCGGCGGCAAGGGGCTGATCGAGCGTGTCTCGCGCGAAGCCAAGGTGCCGGTGATCAAGCATTTGGACGGTGTGTGCCACGTGTATGTGGATCGCGATGCCGATCTCGACCGCGCGATCCGCATCGCCGACAACGCGAAGACGCAGCGTTATTCGCCCTGCAACACGATGGAGACGCTGCTCGTGCATATCGACATCGCGGCGCGCGTGCTGCCTCCGCTGGCGGCGCTCTATGCGAAAAAAGGTGTCGAGCTCCGGGGCGACGAGAAGGCGCGCGCCATCGTGCAGACGATGACGCCGGCGACCGAGGACGACTGGTACACCGAGTACCTTGCGCCGATTCTCGCCGTGCGCGTCGTCGACAACCTCGATGCCGCGATCGACCACATCGCGAAATACGGTTCGCAACATACCGATGCGATCGTCACCGAGGACTACACGAACGCCATGCGATTCCTGCGCGAAGTCGACTCGAGCTCGGTGCTCGTCAATGCGTCGACGCGCTTCGCCGACGGCTTCGAGTATGGCCTCGGCGCCGAAATCGGCATTTCGACCAACAAGCTGCACGCGCGGGGACCGGTCGGGCTCGAAGGACTTACGAGCCGCAAATGGATCGTGCTGGGGACCGGACAGATTCGGACGTAGGAATCGGACCGCCACTGACGTCGTTCCCGCAGAGGCGGGAACCCGGCGACGTCCGCACCACGACACTCAGTCCCCGCGTTCGGGGGGACGACGATTGCCGGGGGAGCGGCCAGGTACCACACGATATCCATGTCCAACTCGGTCTCCATTTCCATCGCGACCAATTCGGTGATCGCCCAGTCGAAGGGATTCGGCTGGTTCGTCACCGGATCGCCAACCCTGTTCGCGGAAACGATCCATTCGTTGGCCGACGTCGGCAATCAGGTGCTGCTCAAGGTCGGCGAGGTGCGCGGGCGCGGCCCGCCGGATCGCGAGCATCCGTTCGGACGCGGTCAGGAGAAATTCTTCTGGCCGCTCGTCTCTGCCGTCAGCGTATTTTTCATCGGCTGCGGCATCAACATTTACCACGGCGCGCATGCGCTGCTCGCGTCCCTGCCAGTGGCCCCGTTTTCGGCACTCGTGCTGGCACTGTTGCTGCTCGCGCTGGCGCTCGAGTCGTGGACGCTATTGATCGCGATGAAGGAAATCGGCGGCTGGCGCGGCCTCAGGCAGAATCGCCACAACACGACGGTGCTCGCCGTGGTCCTGGAGGACGGCGTCGCGCTGTTCGGCATCCTGCTGACGCTGCTGGTGGCGGGCGTTGGCTACATTTTCGGGCCGCATCCGGCGTTCGACGCCGGCGTTGCGATCATCGTCGGCCTGATCCTGGGTTTGATGGCGCTCTTCCTTGCCGCAATCAACCGGCGCCTGCTGATCGACACCTCCGATGCCGAGCTCGACCGCGCTGCAGAAACGTGGCTCTCCGGCCGGAACATTCCCGCCACCGTGCGCTCGCTCGTGCTCGACATCGATCGCGCCGT